>NZ_JAVRCK010000016.1:0-117047 GCF_034530815.1 Nostoc sp. DedSLP03 | reverse complement strand
TATCACCCAGTCAGTTTAAAAGATGTTGGTAATGACAAGCCTTATAAAGGGGGGAAACAAGAAAATCCGGTTCCCTCCCCTTTATAAGGTTTTGTGATTGGAAGGAAAAGTACAGTGTGCCGGGGAAACAAGAAAATCCGGTTCCCTCCCCTTTACAAGGGGAGGGTTAGGGTGGGGTAAAATCTTGGGTTTTTCAGGTAATAAAGTCTGTTGTTTTACTTCAGAATTCCGTTGTAACTTCCTTTACCTAACGTGAGAGCGATCGCAATGGTAAGGATAAAGCCACTCACACTTGAAGAGTCCGCGTGTATGTTTCTCAAAAAATGTTCCTGCATGGCGTCCAGGTGATATATCGATCCCAGCTTTCGTTTTAATCTCATATAACCAGGGAAAGGCTACTGCAAAAATAGCTATGATAGTGAAGAAGTAAAAAAGAATAGTTCTAATATTGAGAAATATTAGGGAATTGCTATTTTGATTTTGAGGCATAGAAATGAGGAGAAACTAATAGCTCATCCCATCGTAACCTAAAGTTCAAAATATCGCCGGAAGCGAAGATCGATATTATCTGTTTTCTGCTGATTACAGGTAAAACAGAGAGTTTGGAGATTGCTGATATCATTTTGACCTCCACGAGCGAGGGGAATGATATGATCGATGCTGAGGTGAGTTTCTATTGTAGTTTTACCGCAGCTTTGACACTGGTATTTGTCGCGTTGAAAAACGTATTTCTTTACTTCCGGTGGGATACGAATGCGGGGAGTTTTGCTCATGTTCTCTCTAGTTACTCAGAAATCTTTCCAAGCTTGGAACATCTACCCAACTTGATTTTTGATGCGATTCATGAGATAAATCCATCAACAGCTGAGAATAAATTCCTTCGCGTAGTGATGGTGTAATTTCCTGATTGCTGTCAATTCCTTGCACCCATTGGTCTACTACGCGGATAAATGCCGAAATCCGGCCATCAGCATAATTTTTGGGAAAAATTAACCGATTCGGTATTTCTATTTCTGTTAGAGATTTACCTGGCTGGGAACCCCAAACACGAAAACCATGTATATAATCTTTTTGATTTTCACTGCCTACAATTAATGTACCGCGATCGCCATATACTTCTACCCAATGGGTTCTTGCTGCATAAACAACCGCACTGATAGAAAGTTGGCAAGGTGTACCATTGGCTAATTCCAGCGTTAATATACAGTTATCATCTGTATTCACTGCTTTAGATTTCCCGCTAATCGGGTCAACTCGTGTAGGAATAGCAGTAGTTAAATGAGCGTTTAATCTACGCACTGGCCCGAATAACCAGTGAATATAATCGAAGGCGTGAGAACCCAAAGATCCCAATGCACCGCCTCCTTTCTCTTTCTCAGAATACCAATTCCAAGGGCGTGAAACATCAGCACGAGAAGAACCTAACCAATCAATTTTAATTAGGCGTAACTCACCCACATAGTTTTCTGACAATAATTCTGCAAACAATTGCCATGCTGGTACAAAGCGAAATTCAAAGTCTACAGTTGCAATGACGCTTTTGACTTTAGCTAACTGATAAAGTTCTTTCGCTTCAAATGCATTTAAAGTTGTCGGTTTTTCTAATAATAAATGTTTGCCAGCTTGCAGTACAGTTTTTGCCATTTCATAGTGCAAAAAAGGCGGTGTCGAAATGCTGACGGCTTGCACTTCTGGTAATGCCACAATATCTGCAAGTGAGTCGGAAGCGTGACGAATATTATGGGATTCTGCTATGGCTCTGGCTTTATTTATATCACGGTGATAAACAGCAACTATCTCAGTCCGAGAATGTGCTTGGAATCCTGGTATATGGACTTTTTGACCAAATCCAGTGCCGGCGATCGCAACTCCAATCATCTAATTTTTATCCTCATATTTATGCAACTTATTATTTACTTATAATTCATCTCTAATATGTAGTTATATCAAAGTTTATCGGCAATATTTTCCTCATACTTGGCGGTTGCTATTGAGTTGATAACATCTAGCGATCGCTCTTTTGAATCTAGTATACTATCAGATAGGCTCATCGTAGAACTCTAATTGTAAAGGGGTAACGATAATGCTCGCCATTGTAAGCTTTAACAGCAGCAAAAGTCACTACAAAGGATTGTAGTAATAGTTTGAATAAAATTAATGACATAAGTATAATTAATAAATTATCTAAAGTATTTTTTATTTGATTAATTGAACCATTAGTAGTCACTGCTAGACTCAAGCTAGTTACTACTAAAATTAAAGATATTGCGATTGTAATAAAAGTATAAAAAGTTAAAGAAATTTGAAAGTTTAATGATTCTTTACCTTGTAAATCAATCCAAGGATATTGAGATTTTTTAAAGTGCCAAATTATGAATGGAGGCAAAATATTTAAAGGTAAATATAAAGGAATGCCAATAAATACCAAAAAACCCAATAATATCCACCCTAGCAAAGCCGAGAGATGACACAACATCGCCCATATACGGATTTGTTGTTTAGGTTTTTCTTTCATGGCTTTTTATTTGTAAGCGGATTTAGCTGATAATTCCCCACTATAATTATCTATAAAAAAGCCACCAAAGTTAAAATCTGAGTATTTATCGGTCATAATTGACTAAAAGAGGTTTTATTTGCCAGGTTATGTTTTCTCCTGGTAATAGTGCAACTTCTATCATAGTTAGGTTAAGCAACTCGAAGTAGCAAACACAACTGTTTGGTTCATATTGTGGTATAATTTACAACTTTTAAAGTATACCTGCGTAGGCGTAGCTAGTTGATACCGTGTCCGCTTAAAAACTGATCGTTCAGATCGCAGAGATGCAAATGAGAGAGGTTTTGGACTTTTTGCTTCTCCCTTTTGGCATAAAGTTTCGCAGATAGCGGTGCTAAAGATGGCCTTGGCGTAGCTTTTTAAGATAAAACCTTTAAGAATTTCATCGACTTGGACGATCGCAATCTGAAAGTTTACATTCAGTACTGGCAAAATAGCAACTGTCTTTTGGGATACCTAATAGCAGGGTTTTCTAAATAGGGGAGGAATCCAATAAATCTGTTTGCGATCGCCTTCAGGAGCATGTATGACTTAACGTATAAGTTATATCAAATAAATTTGCTTTAATTTGTATATCTATCCTACCTTTCCTACTTTTCCTACCTTTCCCACTTTTAATTAAATTGTTTTAATTCGTATTTAAAATCACAAATCATCAAAACATTTTTTTCAAAATCAAGGTAAAATATAAGCCATAAGAGGGAAGAAGCCTCGAAAGAAATTAGTTAGTTTTAAAACTCAGTAATTAAACCGATCGTATTAATAAATATCAGTGAAATTACATTGATTACCTTAGTTACAAATTTCTTGTTTAGATATATCAAAAAAAATTGATAAAACTAAACATGAAAGTGACATAATTTATGAATCAATAGTTAATTAAATATTTCTTTAAGTAAATAACTGGAGATTAAAAAACTGCTTTATGGCACGACGTTCGTTGAAAGCATCTAGTGTAGGTATTGAGAAAGCAAAAAAGGCTTTTAAAATTAGAGAATGGACGCAAGAGTATTTAGCTAGCGAGATAGGACTTGAGACTCGGCAACCAATCTGGAAATTTTTTACAGGCAAGCCGATTGAGCGTCAGAACTTTATGGAAATATGCTTTCGACTCGGTTTAGATTGGCAAGATATTGCTGAACTACCCAATCAGAGGCTACTGACAGAAAACAACCAGGAATGGGAAGGGGAAAACTGCCAAGATACCGAAAGCTTAGTGCAAATGTTGCGATCGCGTCTAAGTGATAAGATTAAATCCCAATGCGGCACTACGAGATTGTTAGATATCGATCGACCAATTCAACTAGAAGAAATTTATGTCAGCACCAATATTCTGAATCATATTACAAGTCGAAGATGGGTAGATATCCTCGACCTACAAAGCTTCATTCCCGAAGAGTTCGACTGTTTTGCTTTTAATCAACTTTATCAAGAACGAGTTTCTGCAATCCAAGCAGTTATCACCTATCCCAAACTCATGGTACTAGGTAAACCAGGGTCTGGTAAAACCACGTTTTTACAGTATATTGCTATGCAATGCAATCAAGGCAAATTACTATCAGACCGGATACCAATTTTTATTCGCTTGAAAAACTTTGCGGAGAATGCTAGAGAAACCGGGAATTATAGTTTATTGAACTATATTAGTCAAGAGCTTGCCAAATGCGGTGCTTCAGACCAAGAAATTCAAACATTATTAGTTAATGGCAAAATATTAATTCTACTGGATGGCTTAGATGAAATTCCAGAAGATGATAACGCCAAAATCATCACTAAAATTCGCAGTTTTGCTGCAAATTATTACCAAAATAAGTTGATTCTAACGTGTCGTATCGGTTATCAACAGTATCAGTTTGAAGAATTTAGTGATGTTGAAATTGCTGATTTTGATTGTTCTCAAATTGAAGCTTTTGTGCAAAATTGGTTTGTCAATGTTAGCAAGAATTCCATCGATAAAGGAAAAGCTTTAGCTTGTCGATTCGTGCAAAAATTACAGTTATTAGAGAATCAAAAAGTTCGAGAACTAGCTGTCAGACCACTTTTGCTTAATTTGGCTTGTTGTGTGTTTCAAGCTTGCTCGGACTTTCCAATCAGAAAGGTCGAATTTTACAAGCAAGGATTGGACACTTTGCTCAATCGCTGGGATAAAGTGAGGAACATTAAACGAGATGAAATTTCTCTTAATTTGTCTTTAGCTCAGAAGCTTGAACTGCTGAGTCAAATTGCTGCTATTACCTTTAAACAAGGTCATTACTTTTTCACACAAAGTATTATCGAGCAATACATTACGGACTACCTCTGTAACTTACCCATAACCCAAACTGAGCCTGAGATACTGCAACTCAACAGTGAAGCAGTGCTGAAACTGCTTGAGACACATGGATTACTAATACAGCAGGCGCAGGGAGTTTACTCGTTTTCGCATATAGCTTTTCAGGAGTATTTAACAGCTAAAAATCTTGTTACTAGCCCAAACCATCAAATATTAGAAAAAAAATTAATCGATCTGGTTAGCCATTTAACTGAACCACGTTGGCGCAAAATCTTTTTACTAACTGCTGGTATGTTGGATAATCCGACTTGTCTGTTGCAATTAATGAAGCAACATATCGATCGGCTTGTCGTCTTCGATTGGCAATTACAAAATTTCTTCAACTGGCTTAACCATAAGTCTCTTTCAGTTCAGTCTACTCATAAAAGAGTAGCTGTTCGTGCCTTTTATCTAACTTTAGAACTTCTCGACGATCTGAGCTTGACTAATGACTTGGCTTTTTCCCTTGGCATCGATCTCAGACTTACTAGTAATCTTCCCCCTGATTTAGCTCTAGATATAACTCTTCAGTGTGCCCTTCACTTAAGCGTTGCTCTCTCTAACGAGCCGACTTTAGATCGAGTTTTGGCTTTAAGCCTTGCTCTTTCTGATGACCGAATTCTTGTCTTTCTCCCTGAGTTACAGCATTCTTTGCAAAAACTCAAAGAACAATTACCAACCCCAGTTCAAGGTAGAGAAAAGTTAAAAGAATGGTGGAATGCTAACGGTCAAACTTGGGCTAATAATTTGAGGTTGGCGATAGTTCAGTGTCGCAACATTGGTCATCAATGGCAGTTCAGCGAGGAGCAAAAAGAAATACTCAAGCAGTACTACACAGCCACTCAGTTATTGGTAGATTGCCTTAATAGTGCTTGTAAAGTCACTCCCACCGTACCAGAGAGTCTTTTAGCAACGTTATTGTTACCCACCCCTAAAATATTGATGAGATACGGCAGCTAGCAGGTTTATGAAGCATAGTAGTAACAAGTTTTAAAAGTACTCTTTTCAGAGTGAGTATATGTAGTATAAGATTTTTGGCAAAATTTCGTCCATTGGCCGAAATTGAACGCTGAATCTATATATTCAACTGTAGATTTTAAACTGACTCAGTAATTGGTGTTGCTGAGTTTGATCGACCAACTGTATAGAAAACTAGACTAAAAATATACGTTAATTCATACATTTTCGTAAACGCGATCGCAAACCCACTTCTGACACACTCTTAATTATTACAAGGTTGTTAATTAATGGCGATTGTGGTGGTATTAACGCCAAATATGCTGCCAATGCATTGAACTAAGTATATGTGTGTTTCTTTTTTTGAGCCAACTGACGTAGTGTTTCAGCAACAAGGAAATAAATTTGCAGCGAATTGTCGGGGGTAATTTGCGAAAATTGACTTCAACACCTTCTGGCTTCTGTGCTGAACCACTTGCAAAAGGCGAGGCAGTCACAGTAAAAGGTAAGTTTTTCTTTATTCAGGATAAAAAGTTTTTTCTTAAAGGAGTTAGTTACGGCCCTTTCTCCATTGGTAGCCACGGTGAATCCTTTCCAGAAAAATCAGTTGTGGAAAAAGATTTCGCCATGATGGCAGAAATGGGAGCTAACTGTGTGCGTACCTATACTGTTCCACCTGATTGGCTGTTGGATCTAGCTGCAATCTCTGGTCTGAGGCTGTTAATTGGTATACCTTGGTCTCAGCATATTGCCTTCCTTAACTCTTCTGCTGTAAAAGCAGAAATCCGTAACTGCATTGTTCAAGGAGTTAAAGTTTGCCGAAATCATCCCGCTACCTTTGCCTATTTGGTGGGTAATGAAATTCCTCCAGATATTGTCCGATGGCATGGAGCAAAACCAGTTCGGGCTTTTATTAAAGAGTTAATGGCGGTAGCAAAAGACAGCGATCCCGAAGGTTTGGTGAGCTATGCCAATTACCCTTCTACAGAGTATTTAAATATTGACTTTACTGATTTTTCATGCTTTAACGTTTACTTACATCGGGAAACAGATTTTCGTCGCTACCTCTCACGACTCCATAACCTAGTCGAAGATAAACCTCTAGTACTGAGTGAGTTTGGCGTTGACTCGATGCGTGAAGGAACCCAAGCCCAAGCCGAAATTCTCTCTCAAAAGCTGTCATCTAGTTTTGAGATGGGAGCAGCCGGGACAATCATATTTTCTTGGACGGATGAATGGTTTACCGGCGGATATGCCATACAGGATTGGGCTTTTGGTCTAGTTGACGCCGAACGGCTCAAAAAACCAGCTTTCCAGACAGTTCAGCAGTATTACACAGCGCCTCTGCCGCCAGCGCTACCTGAATATCCTAAAGTCTCAGTGATTGTCTGCGCTTACAATGCTGAACGCACGATGGATAGTTGTCTAGCTTCTCTCAAAGAACTTAACTATCCCAACTATGAAGTCATTGTAGTTAATGATGGATCGAGCGATCGCACTTTAGAAATTACTCAGCGTTACGACTATGTACGGCTAATTAGCCAAGAAAATAAAGGATTAAGCGTCGCTCGCAACGTTGGGATGACCGCCGCAACTGGCGAGATTGTCGCCTATACCGATTCTGATTGTATGGCAGATCCAGACTGGCTCACCTATCTGGTCGCCAAGTTTCTCTCCTCTGGTCTAGCTGCTGTAGGCGGGCCAAACTTATCTCCCCCAGAAGAATCTCTTGTTCCCGCCTGCGTTGCTGTCTCTCCGGGCGTACCTACCCACATACTTTTGAGTGATGAAGTAGCCGAACATATTGCTGGCTGTAACATGGCTTTTCGTCGGGAGGTTTTAGAAGAAATTAACGGCTTCAACCCGATATTTCGTACTGCTGGGGATGATGTTGATATCTGCTGGCGAGTGCAAGATCGAGGTTACACCATTGGTTTTAGCCCAACGGCAATCGTATGGCATTTTCGCCGTAATACAGTAGCAGCCTATCTCAAACAGCAGCAAGGTTATGGCAAGGCAGAAGCGCTCGTTTATTTTCAGCATCCCTACCGCTTTAACCTTCTGGGACAGCCTTCTTGGTTGGGGAGAATCTACGGAGATTTATCGGCATTTCTTCGTATCGGTCAACCAATTATCTACTCTGGCGTGTTTGGTCGCGGTCTGTTTCAAACCTTGTACGAGCCTTCCTCGTCTCTGATTTCTTACCTCCCGCTGACACTGGAGTGGAATGTCACAGCTTTGATCCTACTTGTGTTTGCGCTTTTATCCGGCGATCGCCCGTGGTTGGGTGCGGTAATGTTCCTCATCTCTTTTAGCTGGTGTGTAGCTGGTGCTATACAAGCGCGGATTGACTCTCGTTTTCTCAAAAGAAGGGCACGGTTACTGGTGGCGCTACTGATTTACTTGGGGCCGATTGTACGTAGTATAGAGCGCTATAAATGGCGAATCAAAGAACTTAAGAAAGCCGAGCCGATAAAGTTTGATCAACTGTAAATAAAAATAGAAGCATTAAAAAAATGACCGAAAACGACTCACGATCCAGAGCAACTTTATTTATAGGGATCAAAAATTTTTGAATTTTGAATTTTGAATTTTGAATTCGGAGCGAAGCGACGTGACTCAAACATTAACTCAAGCAGATTTAATTCAATTTGATTTGCCAGCGCACAAAGTAAATATTTCCTGGCGCGATCGCGCCTATGAGTTGTCCTATTGGACAGAAGCAGGAATCGAAAAGGAGAACCTGCTGCAAAAGGTAATGGATTTACTCGTGCCTTGCAAGTATTTCATTGCGATGGATCGAGGCTGGAGCGACTGGGATTTAGAGATTTATCAGGGGATTTGGTCAAAAGTTCAGCTGAAAGTATGTGCTGAAAATCATGGAGGTAACAAAAGAGTTTTGCGGGTGCGGTGTGCCTTGAGAATGTCACAGTTAGCCATGATGGCGATGGTTGGCTATTGTCTCTTGGCAATTGTGGCGATCGTTCTGGGAATGCCAGAAGTAGCAAAACTCACAGTCGCACTATGTACGCTGAACGCCACTGTCATCTTATATCAAAACTTCCAGTTGGGACGTATTCTTTACCAAGTACTGGAGATTGTTGCCAAAAGAGTTTACTTGCTGCCAATACAAACCACCAACAACCAGTCTGTCGCAGAAAGTGTAATATTACAGCCATGACAAACGTCTTGGTACTCCAGTAAGCAAATGGCCAGACGAGAGGTAAATCTGCAAGTGAGGCAAGAGATGGAAAAAGGGAAAAGGTTAAAGGGGAAAGGGAAAATACCAAACCTTTACCCCTTTCCCCTTCCCCTTTTCCCTACTTCTGCAAGAAGTCTAATGCATCGATACGGGCAGATGCTCCGATATCCGCTGCGCCAGTGGCGTACCTTAATCGCAATCCTCGGTCTCACGGCTGGCACTTGTGCCACCGCCACACTTCAACCTTGGCCAATGAAAATCTTGGTGGATTATGCTCTCGGTCAGGCAGTCATCCCCCCGCTGGTTCGCTCATTTCTGGGAAATTTTAACTTGGCGCTCACACCAGCGTTGCTGGTTGTTGTCGCCGCTGTTTGTAGCCTTGGACTTTATGCCCTAAACGCTACCCTAGAAACTAGTCTAAACTGGGCCTGGAGCGCTGCTGGGCAAGATATGGTCTACGAACTTGCCCAAAAACTGTTCTATCGTTTGCAACGCCTTTCACTGCTGTTCCATAGCCAACGGACTGTGGGTGATTCCCTCAGCCGTCTAGCCGGAGATACCTATTGCGTTTACACCTTGAGCGGTGCTTTGCTGATTTCACCTGTGCAATACCTGCTGACACTAGCAACTATTAGCATCGTCGCCTGGAATCTGAGTCCTTTACTAACGCTACTTTCGCTTTTCGTAGCCCCAATAATGGGCGGTTCAGCCCTTGTTTTTGGTTCCCGACTCAAGCGCCGGACAAAACTTAACCGTGAAGCCCAGTCTCGCCTCACCAGTTTTGTCCACCAAACGGTAACAGCAATCCCAATGATTCAAGCATTTGGTAGAGAGAGTTACAATACCCGGCAGTTTGAGCATTTAGCGGCAGACGCAGTTGTTCTCTCACAACGCGAAACTCTGCTCAAGAGTGTTTACGGTGTGGCCAATGGTACTGTGACAACCATTGGTACTGCGATCGTTCTGTATGTGGGCGGGCAGCAGGTGTTATTGGGGGCTATGAGTATCGGCAGCTTGCTTGTCTTTTTAGCATATCTACAATCTATACAAGGAGCATTTAAGGGTCTATTTGGCATCTACGGCAGCCTGAAGTCTGTAGATGCCAATATAGATAGAGTTTTAGAAGTTTTAGATGCTCAAGATGGGGTACAAGATGCTCCTGCTGCCAGACCATTGCCAGTTCGTCCGTTGGAAGAACGCGGACACGTATGTTTAGAGAAAGTCACCTTCGGTTACGAACCTAACTACCCCGTCCTCAAAGAAGTTACCCTAGAAGCGCGACCGGGAGAAACGATCGCCCTCGTCGGCGCGACAGGTGCTGGTAAAAGTACACTGGTTTCTCTGATTCCCCGCTTTTTTGACCCTTGGCAGGGACGAGTCCTTTTTGATGGGGTGGATGTCCGAGATGTACAACTGAAAAGCTTGCGCGAGCAAATTGCTCTGATGCTGCAAGAGCCGTTTTTACTGCCGCTTTCGGTGGCAGAGAACATTGCCTACGGGTGTCCAGAAGCAAGTTTAGCGAAGATTGTGGCAGCAGCCAAAGCGGCAAAGGCGGACGACTTCATCCAACAGTTGCCCCAAGGGTATGATACCCCGATCGGTGAAAGAGGGGCACTCCTCTCTGGAGGACAGAGACAGCGAATAGCGATCGCCCGCGCCCTGCTCAAGGATGCGCCAGTACTGATTCTCGATGAACCTACTTCTGCCCTGGATGCCCAGACTGAGAATTTACTCCTAGAAGCTTTAGATCGCCTGATCGAAGGCCGGACTACATTTATCATTGCCCATCGACTTTCCACGATTCAACGAGCAGATCGAATTGTGGTTCTAGAACAGGGAAAGGTTGTGGAGATGGGAACGCATCAAGAGTTGCTGGCTATCAATGGTTTATACCAGCGTTTGCACTCCTTGCAGTTTTCCAAACCGCCGCAGGAGGTTGTTCTATGAAACTGTGGTGGTTGCGACTGGCACGTTACGCCCTGGTTCGTTGGCGCGGACTTATTTTTGTCATGCTGCTAATGCTGATTAATGTCGGGCTGAATGTACTCAAGCCTTGGCCTTTGAAGTTGATTGTTGATTGCGTCCTGAACAACCAATCGCTACCAAATAACATTGTTTGGCTCAAAACCTTGCCTGGTAGTGAATCCAATATGCAGTTGCTCGCTTGGTTAGCAGCTGCCACAATCGTTTTATTTTTATCCAGTGAGGGAGTTCGGCTGATACAGGAATATGTTGGTGCTGGTGTTGGCAGCCAGATGGTTTATGACTTGGGAGCAGCACTGTTCGATCGCTTACAGCATCTTTCTTTGAGATTCCACAACCAACAGCGCGCTGGCGATCTGGTCAGGCGGGTAATGACTGACAGCATCTGTATTCAGAATCTGGCAATGGGGGTTTTTCTACCCGTGCTTACTTCTCTGGTGAATTTGGTCGCAATGTTCGGCGTGATGTGGCAGATTAATCAACTGCTTTCATTGCTCTCGCTGACGATCGCTCCTTTAATAATCTTACTAATTTGGGTCTTTAACCAGCCCATGACTGAACGAACCTATCAGTATCAACAATTTGAAGGTGAGATCGTCGCACTCAGCGAGCAGACCTTGACAGCAATACCGATTATTCAAGCATTCGGACGTGAAGCACACGAAGATCGGCGCTTTCGCTACCTGTCTCAAAAAGCCCTGCAAGCTTATGTACACTCTATCCTTGCCCAAATGCAATTCAAAGTTGGGGTGGGAGGTGTAACCGCAGTTGGAACAGCAGCAATCATGGCTTACGGTGGCTTCCAGGTTTTGGATGGGTCACTCTCAATTGGTTCTTTACTTGTCTTCCTCTCTTATCTCGCCTCCTTGTACGTGCCGATGGCGACTCTGGCTTATATGTCTTCGAGTTTTGCTGGCGCAGCTGCTAGTGCTAGGAGAGTGTTAGAGGTTTTGGATGCTCAAGATGGGGTGCAGGATGCTCCTAATGCCAGACCATTGCCAGTTCGTCCAGTAGGAGGACGCGGGCACGTATGTTTAGAGAAAGTCACCTTTGGTTATGAACCGAACTATCCCGTCCTTCAAGAAATTACCCTAGAAGCGCAACCGGGAGAAACGATCGCACTCGTAGGCGCAACGGGTGCTGGCAAAACTACCCTAGTCTCCCTGATTCTCCGGTTTTTTGATCCTTGGCAGGGACGAGTCCTCTTTGATGGGGTGGATGTCCAAAGTGTGCCAGTCAAAAACTTGCGCGAGCAGATTGCCTTAGTACTGCAAGAGCCGTTTTTACTACCGATAACTATTGCTGAAAACATTGCCTATGGCTGCTTTAATGCTAGCCGCGAAGCGATCGTCAAAGCCGCTCAAGTTGCGAATGCTGACAGCTTTATTCAACGATTACCTCAAGGTTATGACACGGTAATTGGTGAGCGTGGAGCCACACTTTCAGGGGGCGAGAAACAACGGTTAGCGATCGCCCGCGCCCTGCTCAAGGATGCTCCAGTGCTAATTCTGGATGAACCCACCTCCGCCCTAGATGCTCAAACCGAGTTTCTGCTGCTAGAAGCTTTAGAGCGACTGATGGCAGGACGGACTACGTTTATCATTGCCCATCGCCTTTCGACAATTCAACGAGCCGACCGAATCGTAGTTTTAGATCGGGGGAAAGTAGTAGAGATGGGAACTCATGAGGAGTTGCTAGCGGTAAGTGGCTATTACAAGAAGCTGTATAAATTACACTTCGGCTCAACTCAACCATGCGATCTGCGATCGTGAATTCGTCGCAAACAGGTGGTTAGAAAACTAGCAAAATTTCTGTTTAAAGAGTTTGATCCATGAAGTATTGCATTGTTAATGGAGATGATTTTGGTGCTAGTCAAGGAATTAACAGTGGCATTGTTGAAGCCCACTGTAACGGAGTCCTAACTAGCACGAGCTTAATGGTGAATATGCCAGCGAGTGAGGAAGCAGCTATCTTAAGCCGTAAACTACCCGAACTGAGCGTTGGTTTGCATGTAAATATCACAACCGAGGATGGAGAATTAGCACTCGATCTCACGACTTTGGAGCGATGCCGTGCCGAACTAAATCGCCAATTGGAACGCTTTCAAGAGCTAATAGGGCGTCTACCGACTCATCTTGACTCGCATCATAACATCCATCGCTCTCCTCAATTACTGCCTTACTTCCTTAATTTGGCGCAGCAATATCGATTGCCATTAAGAGAACACTCTCCGGTTCGTTATTTCCCCAGCTTTTATGGGCAATGGGATGGAGAGACACACCTAGAGCAGATTAGCGTAGAAAATTTAGTTCAAATGCTAGAAACCGAAGTTCAGGAAGGGTTTACTGAATTGAGCTGCCATCCAGGTTACGTCGATCCAGAGTTTTCATCAACCTATGCGATCGAGCGAGAAACGGAATTACAAACGCTTTGCAGCCCAATCATCAGAAGCAAGCTCACGGAACTCCAGATCCAACTTATAGGCTTTCGAGAACTCGCCAATTTGCTAGCAAACTTATCAGCTTAGTTGGGAGGGAAGTATTATGTCTGTCGTTGTCATCTCCCCATCAAACGTCGTGACCTTTCCAGAAGGAGGGGGTCATTTCTGGGTTTATATGCAATATGTGCAAGGGCTGCGCCAGTTGGGATGTGAGGTGTATTGGCTAGAGCGCTTCTACAGTAGCGGCGATCGAGAGCAGGATAAACTTATGCTTTCAACGTTTTATCAACGTATGGAACGCTATGGACTTAGTGGAAAGGTCATTCTTTATTCAGACCAGAACGCGATATCCGATCGTGGCAGCGAGTATGAATACATCGGAGTTTGGTCATCAAAGGCACAGGCAATCTTTCGGCAAGCAGACCTTTTACTAAATTTTTACTACGGTATTCATCCAGCTTTGCTTTCATGTTTTCGACGGACTGCTTTAATAGATATCGATCCAGGTTTATTACAATTTTGGATAACAGTTGGACAGCTCGCCGTACCCCCACACGATTATTACTTTAGTACTGGTGAAACTGTCGGCACACCTAGCGCTAAGTTTTCGGATTGTGGTTTGACTTGGATGCGAATTCGACCACCAGTATGTCTTGAATTGTGGCCATACGTTTACAATCCCAACAGCAAAGCATTTACGACTGTCTCCGGTTGGTGGGGCAATGGTGGCAAAGGGGAATGGATTACGGACGGGCAGGATATCTGCTACGAGAACAACAAGCGAGTTTCCTTCATGCAATTTGTGGAACTGCCGCGCTTAACCGACCAAGTGCTTGAGCTGGCGCTGTGCCTGGGTGAGGGAGACGTGGAAGACGATCAAAGCAAAAAAGAGCAAAGCTGGCAAGCCAACAATATCGTACCGCGTGATGTTACTGATTATAAAGGAGACGCAGAGGATCGAGAAGTGCTGGAGAGCTATGGTTGGCGGGTGCGTCATGCCTACAAAATGGCTAGCAGTCCAGATAGGTATCAATCTTACATCCAAATGTCGCGAGGAGAGTTTAGTTGCGCTAAACCTTCATGCATGAAGTTTCAAAATGCCTGGATTAGCGATCGCACGCTCTGCTATTTAGCAAGCGGGAAACCTGTTGTTGTTCAACATACTGGGTCGAGTTCCTTCCTACCCGATGGCGAGGGGATGTTCCGGTTCTCGACGCTTAGTGAAGCAGCCGATGCTTTAGCAACAATAAATACTAATTATCAAAAGCACTGTCGAGCAGCAAGGGAAATTGCTGAAACATATTTTGAAGCTAAACAAACTTTGAATGGCATCCTCAACTATGCTCTTAAATTTCAATGATGGATAGAGTGAACCCAATGATCCTTTCTTTTGACTATCCGCCTGCTAATCGGGGAATAGTCGTCGTCTGGGGAATGCTAGCATCCTTCCCATTTGGAGGCATGACTTGGCAAGTGCTCCACTATCTAGCAGGCTTGCGGCGATTAGGTTTCGATGTATGGTACGTCGAGGATACTGACAGCGAACTATTAAATCCCATTACCTTCTGCTGGCATACATCAGAATATTCAGCAAATGTGCGCTATCTTGCCCAATACATGGATAGTATCGGTTTGGGCGATCGTTGGATTTTCCGTCCTCCAGGAGTGCGAGATGCAACCCTGGGAGCACGTGACTTAATGGGATTGGCAAAATTATACAAGGAAGCGGATGCAGTCATCAATCTATGTGGATACCATCCCCTACGTAGTGAGCACGACAATATAGCCTGTCTTATATATTTACAAACCGATCCGATGGTCGATCAGATTAAAGTAGCCGAGAATGACGCTCAAAAGATTGAGCAACTTGATGCTTACAATTACTTATTCACCTATGGCGAGAATCTTGGAGCGCCCGACTGTCTTGTACCCGTCGATCGATACCAGTGGCATCCGACGCGACCGCCAGTTTGTCTCGATTGGTGGTTTACCGATAGTCCACCAATTTTGGACTCAGCTCTGACAACTATCTCAAACTGGGAGCATTGGGACAATGATATCCTTTGGCAGGGGGAAAAGTATTACTGGCGCAAAGACCGAGAATTCCGGCGTTTCATAGACCTTCCAGCAAAATCTTTGCTACCGCTTGAGCTTGCTCTTGAAGGTATTAATGCTCAAGAGGAAGCTGAAATGATTAATCACGGTTGGCGGATTGTTTGTGCTAGGGCATTATCCGATCCGATCGCCTATCGTAACTATATTTGTGCCTCTCTAGGCGAGTTCACTGTGACAAAGGATCAGTATGTTCGTCCTCGCACTGGCTGGTTCAGCGATCGCTCTGTCTGCTATCTGGCAGCAGGCCGTCCTGTAATAACACAAGAAACAGGGTTTAGCAAGTTCTTACCCACAGGAAAGGGATTATTTGCATTCAACACTATGGAAGATATTCTCGCGGCAGTGGACGCGATCGAAAGCGACTACGAAGGCAATTGTCGGGCAGCTCGTGAAATTGCCTCAGAGTACTTTGCCGCAGAGAAAGTGATTGGCAGTCTCATGGAACGAGCGGGGTTATAAGCATGGCACGCATTGTTGTTTGCGGATATATGATTCGACATCCAGTCGCTGGCAATCTCTTAGCCTACTTTCATTATGTTTTAGGGTTACATCATTTGGGACATGAAGTCTTATACCTGGAGGAAAGCGGCTGGGCTGGGTCTTGCTATAACCCCATCGCCCACAATTACACTGATGACCCAGGCTTTGGACTTCACGCAGTCCAAATGCTAATACACAGTTATGGCGTGAATGCAACAGTCTGCTATGTAAATCGGGATACAGGAGATGTCTACGGTGCAGATTGGCAAGAAATAAAGCAAATGCTCAGGATGGCGGATCTGCTATTAAATATCGGTGGAGTTTGCTGGTTATCTGAATTTCTTTTATGCAAACACCGAGTATTAATCGACATGGACCCATTTTTTACCCAGATTGGGACGTTCGCCGCTGAGGGTCGTAACGATTATCACGCCTACTTTAGTTATGGCGTTAATATTGGACAACCAAATTGCGGCATACCGAGTGATGGAATTGAATGGCTCCCTACCGTACCGCCCGTTGTGCCAGAGATATGGAAAAGCCCAATACTGATTCCCGAAGATAGTGGCGAAGAACGTGCAGATTTCCCATTCACAACAATTGCTAATTGGAATGCTTATGGAGGTGTGACTTACAAAGGTGAGGATTATGGGCAGAAAGATCGAGAATTCATGCGCCTGCTGGAACTCCCTAGCCACTGTTGGCAGAAACTCGAACTTGCTCTTGCTGGCAAGGACGCAGAAATAGCAGAGGTTACGAAATCTTTAAAGGCAGCAGGTTGGTTAGTTCGAGATGGCAAAAAAATTAGCGCTAGTCTGTCAACCTACATAACTTACCTGACTGGCTCCCGTGGAGAATTTAGCGTTGCCAAACAAGCTTATGTCAAAACCCGTAGCGGTTGGTTTAGCGATCGCAGTGTTTGTTATCTCGCCGCTGGTCGTCCCGCTATCTTACAAGATACCGGATTTAGCGATTGGCTGCCGACGGGGCAAGGTGTGTTGGCGTTTTCATCTTTGCAGGAAGCGGTAGATTGCATTGAGCGCGTCAATACAAATTATTTGGCTCACTGTCAGACAGCAAGGGAATTAGCCGAACAATTTTTTAGTTACAAAGTGGTGCTACCTCGACTACTGGAAACAGTTTTAAGCACGCATCTATCTCAATTTCGAGTCTGACTGCCTATGAAGGAATAAATCATCAGCTAATACATCTAATGAAAACATATAACAAATTTCAAATAAGATGATTATTATTTTTGCTAGTGCTATTGGTCGGTTTCCCATAGGAGGCAACGCTTGGTCTGACCTGCAATACCTCCTGGGTCTGCGTGCCCTTGGACATGATATCTTCTACTTGGAAGAATGCGGGTCAGAGTCGTGGGTTTATAACTGGCAGACTGAAGAATTCACAACCGAGTTAGACTATCCCAGCAATTATGTGACAAACTGCCTGGAACCGCTTGGCTTTGCAAACCAATGGATTTACCGAACTCACAAGCATTCAGTTGGGATGGAGATTGACGAGTTTAAAGACATCTGCTCTCAGGCTGATTTAATGATTGTCCGTGGCTCTCCACTTTCTGTTTGGAGAGATGAGTATGGATGGCCGCAGCGCCGCATCTATATTGATGCAGATCCTGGTTTTACGCAGATTAATCTTGCTAGCGGTAATTCGGAATTAGTAGAGACAATTGAACGTTGCGATCGCCTCTTCACGATTGGGCAACGCATTGGTGCTGAGGACTGTCTGATCCCCACAAACGGTAGGCATTGGCAAAAGACATTACCTCCAGTCGCACTGCCTTACTGGCCAGTGACTCAAGACGATAACACCCACTTCAGTTCGATTATGCAGTGGCATAGTTATCGAGAGGTGGTCTACGAAGGAGTTACCTACGGCAATAAGGATAAAGAGTTTTTAAAGTTTATTGATATACCGCAACTTACCAAACAGCAATTTCGGATTGCCTTAAGCGGCGGCTTTCCCGATCAACTATCACAGTATGGCTGGGAGGTGATTCCCGGATGGCTGGCGTCCTTTACACCAGAATCTTACCAGAAATTTGTCCAAACATCCCGTGCTGAGTTTGGAGTCGCAAAACACGGTTATGTTGCTACCAAAGGTGGCTGGTTTAGCGATCGCAGCGTTTGTTATCTAGCTTCCGGTAAGCCAATTCTAGTTCAAGACACAGGCTTAAGCGATTGGTTGCCGATCGAAGAAGGGATTTTAACTTTTTGCGACCAACAGGAGGTAGTCAAAGGTGTAGAAGCCATCAATGCTGACTATGAGCGACACAAGTATGCAGCGCGGAGGTTAGCAGAGGAATATTTTGACTCAGATAAAGTTCTTTCGTCTCTGCTAGAGGCGGCAATGAATTAACTGTCATTGAGTATAGGAGATATATTATGTCAACAGTAACTATCGGATTCTTTCCTCGCGAACAATTCACCTTAGCAGCTGAATCTTTACAGCGAATTTTCAACTACACCCACATCCCATTTAACCTGATTGTAGTAGACTGCAATACTCCGAAAGTGTATTGGCAGCAGATGGAACAGGTATTAGAAGGTCGCAGTAATGTCAAAGTCATTCACAAAGATTGTTATTTGCAGCCCAATCAGTTAAGAAACTTGGTAATTCAGGAAGCTAACGATGATTTTTTGTGCTTCGTTGAGAATGATGTTCTTGTTGAGGAAGGTTGGTTATCCCATCTGATCGCCGCCTGCGAAGAACAACCAGCTGATGTAGCTGTGCCCCGGATTATTGAGGGGCCTTTAGGAGCGACAAACGTTCATTGGGACCCAAACCAGGGTCAGGTTCGGTCAGTACAAACAGCTAACGACGTTAAATGGGAAGTCCTTCCAGCCACGAACGAGCAGCAACTCGACCGCGGAACTCATCGCCGGACGCTACAGTTAGCTGGAGAGGCTCACTGTCGGCTCTATCGTCGAAGTGTTTTTGATCGAGTCTCTCCTTTCGATGAAGATGTTATTTTTCTAGATCATTTCGATTCTAGTTTGGCTTTATATAATGCCAAAATTCCAGTTGTCTTTGAGCCGAAATCTGTTGTTCATTTCTGGCACCCTTATCCTCCTCATCCAGAAGACCTCGATTATTTTTTCATGAGATGGGATCTTGAACAATCCGCCAAAAGCCTCGAGCGGATTCAAAAAAAATGGAACTTGGTTTCACTGTACGGAGACTTAAGTTTTGCCATAGAGCGGAATCACATTGGTCATCTGTACGAGGTCAGAGAAAAACTCAAAACTCTAATATCGCCACAGGAATCTTTTATCTTGGTCGATGAAGACCGCCTGAACGGTAACGAAATCATCAAAGATTTTCAAACAATCCCCTTTACTGAACGCGATGGTTGGTATTGGGGACGTCCAGTAGATGACGACACAGCTATTCGAGAATTCGATCGCCTATACCAAACTGGTGCTAGTGCGATCGTTTTCTTGTGGCACACTTTTTGGTGGCTGGAATACTACACCGAATTTCATGAATATTTAAGGCAAAAGTTTCCCTGTGTATTACAAAATGACCATCTGATTGTATTTGACCTACGCTCATGAACAAGCCTCTAGCCAGTATTATCATCACCAACTACAACTATGAACGTTTTCTGAAAGAGGCAATTGATAGCGCTCTGAATCAAAACTATCAGCCTTTAGAAGTGATTGTGGTTGATGATGGTTCAACAGACGACTCACAGCAAATCATTGCCAATTATGGGGAAGAGATTATCCCTCTGCTGAAACAAAATGGCGGACAGGGTTCTGCATTCAACGTTGGTTTTGCCGCAAGCCGTGGTGAGGTTGTCTGTTTTTTAGATGCAGATGATGTTTTGCTACCTGATGCGATCGCCAGAGCCGTTGAACTGCTGGGCGATCCGCATATAGTACAGGTACACTGGCCTTTATCTGCTATAGATGCTGATGGTAAGCCATTGGGAAAATTAATTCCCGATCGACCTCTACCAGAAGGAGATTTACGCGAGGCGCATCTTCAAGGTAGCATTGAAAGCTATGTCTTCTCACCCACGAGCGGCAATGCCTGGTCGCGTAGCTATTTAGAGAAAATTTTTCCCCTACCCGATACTTACTACTCTCTTAACGCTGATGCGTACTTAACTTTTTTGTCTCCTTTTTTCGGTAACATCAAGCGCATTGCTGAGTACCAAGCCTTGTATCGGATTCATGGTGATAATGGCACTAGCAAGCTTACTTATAGTTGGCAACTTAGCCAATATCACAATCATATAAAAGCTTTGTGCGAGTCTTTGCACAAGCACGACATTCAAATCGAAGATGCTTTTGAGCGCTGGAAGGGTTCTGAGTATGAGTTTATCCAACGTCTGGGCGCGTTGGAGTCGGAACTAACTCCTTTAATTCCAATGGGGCAAGAGTACATTTTAGTTGACATGAACGAATGGGGATCTGGTCAGCTTTTGGACAAATGCCAATCAATTCCCTTTCTAGAAAAAGATGGGATGTATTGGGGAGCGCCAAAAGATGATGCCATTGCCATTAAGGAGTTTGAACGACTGTACCGTGCAGGAGCGAGCTTTATCGTGTTTGGATGGCCAGCTTTCTGGTGGTTTGATTATTATGCTGAGTTCGCTTGCTATTTACGTACTAAGTTTCGCTGTGTTTTAGATAATGAGCGCTTGGTTGTCTTTGATTTACGTATGTCTGTTTAATTTTATTTAAAAATTTTTATTTAAAAAGGCGGTAATTTTAAACACATGGCACTTCAAACCAAAGTTAGCATTGTAATTCCAACTTACAATCGCTCAAAGTTATTAAAAACTAGCTTGCAGAGCGCATTGGCACAAGACTATCCAGATTTTCAAGTTCTTGTCTTAGATAATGCTTCTAGCGATGATACAGAGGCAGTTGTATGTTCATTTGCGGATTCGCGCATCACTTATATACGCAACGAAACAAATATTGGCATATTTGGCAATTGGCAGCGAGTTACTGAAGTAAATTCTAGTCCCTATGTAGTTATCTTGTCGGACGATGACATTCTGCTGCCCAACTTCATCCATGAATCTGTTTTAGCTTTAGACAACCATCCAGATGTTGGTTTTTCAGTTGCGCAAGCTGAAATTATCGACGCTAATGGTGTTCCAGTGCATATGACAGGCAGAGAGCTTTCAGATAACTTTCCAGAAGGGTCAATTGATGGTCTAGAGTTCATCCACCAAATTGCTGATGGGCGGAAATGGATTTTGCTATGTTCAGCGATCGTGTTTCGCGCTAATGCTTTGGCAATGGTTGGGGGCATCGACGCACCGCACTCGAAGTATATGTTGGATTTGAACTTATACTTACGTATGGCGGCGCAATTCGATATTTTCTTTATTGCTAAACAACTAGCCCAAGTCCGATATCATCTTGAACAAGATTCTCAAATTAATTTTAGTCTTGGAGGAACAGGCCCACTTGGTGTGATGGCAGAACGTACTGATGCGATCGCTTATTTGTTAAAGTCGCCGCGTGCAGAGGATGCATCTTATCGTCAGTGGCTAGCAGAGCGCCTGTTGCATATAAGTATGCGCCGCAGTCAGTTCACGTCTGAGCTGATACCTGAACTTAATTTGAGTTGGTCAGAACGCCTGCGAATTGCGATGCAGGAAATTACATCTGTGATTCCCGCCGGGAAGCGTTTGATTTTGGTCGATGAAAATCAATGGAGTTGCGAGATTCTGCCGCAATACGATGCTCTGCCCTTTTTAGAAAAAGACGGTCAATACTGGGGAGCGCCACTGAATGACGAGATTGCTATCCGGGAACTGGAACGAATGCGTCAAACGGGAGCAAGTTTCATGGTCATCGCCTGGCCCGCCTTCTGGTGGCTTGATTATTACTCTGGTTTGCGAAATTATCTCAGTTCAAATTTCCGCCGCGTTTTGGACAACAGTCGCCTCGTCGTGTTCGATCTTTGGTCGTAGACATTGCTTGTAATTAACTGCAAACTCACTGGATCGAGTTTTCATGAACTGGAAATATGAAAAAGCTAAATTTAATATCCCAAGTCGATGGCTAGCCTGGTCAGGAGTTTTGGCTTTAGCCAGCGTTGGCGGTTGGCTAACCTACTTCTTAGCTCTGAATCAACCTCCCGAACCATTAGCAGTACGCTTGTTAACCGTGGAGCGAGGTAATGTTGAAACCACAATTAATGAGAGCGGTACTGTTGAGTTACGCGAACAGCGAATCTTGAAGTCCCCAAAAGAGGGTGCGGTAGAACAAGTCATGGTAAAACCTGGTGAGAGGGTAAAACTTGGTCAAGTGCTGCTGACCCTGCGCTACCCTGAGCGAAAAGTTGCTCTTACCAATCAGCAATTACAAATTCAACAAGAGCAACTCAACCTAGCACGTAGTCGCGAGAAAATTATTGAAGCCCAAGAACGACTAACAGCCGAAGAAAAACAACTCCAGAGGCTTGCTCCTTTGGTGCGAGAGGGAGCTATTGCCCAAGAACAAGCCAAAACGCAGGAAGATACTGTACGCGTTGCTCGTGCTAGCCTGCGAGATAATCAAGCAGAGGCACGTACAACCGCCCTGAAAATTCAGACTTTGCAATTGGAGCGCCAACTTATTCAGCAGCAACTCCAGGATAATATTGTAACTGCACCATTGAATGGCGTAGTCTTGGGTGTAAATGTAGAAAACGGTGATGGGGTCGAGTTGCGTACCAATCTGCTCACTTTGGGCGATCCCAGAAAAGTCTTAGTAAAACTCCAGCTTTCTACCCTCAACGCTGCTCAAGTTCGCGTCAACCAACTTGCCCGCATTAATGCGATCGGGCCGAATGCAAGGAGATTCTCTGGACGCGTAAAAAGCTTGTATCCTCAAGCACTCAGCCCTGAAGCTCAAAAACAAGATGGTAGCAGTTCAAAACAATCAGAGCAACCAACAGTACCCGCAACGGTTGAGCTTGATAACCCGACTCGCACACTGCTCCCTGGTAGCAGGGTAAATGTCGAGGTTGTGTTGCAGCAACGCCAGAACGTAGTAGTTTTGAAGACAGAGGCAATTGTGCGATCGCAACCACGCCCCTTTGTATGGGTTCTAGATAGCCAAAATCATGCTCAAAAACGCACCATTAATCTAGGATTGGAAGGGTTAATGAATGTAGAAGTAACCTCTGGTTTGCATCCCGGCGAACAAGTTATACTGCCGCCCGTTGAGTCAGAACTTAAGCCAGGGCTGCCAGTTAAAGCAGAGGAGCAGGGGAGCAAGGGAGCAGGGGAGAAGTTGCAGTAAATTTTTCCTCTTTGTCCCCCTTGTCCCCCTTGTCCCCCTTGTCCCCTACTCCCCTGCTCCCGAAGCTTCCCCTGCTCAAGAACAGCCTGCCTTAACAGATAAATTTGCTTAACCCAAGCGTATTGACTATTATGGCTCTTTCAGCTTTTGACTTATTAAATATTACCTTTCACTCTTTAGGTAGAAATCCCTTGCGTTCTGCTCTGACTACTCTAGGGGTATTTATGGGTGTGGCTGCTGTCAGCGCTACACTTCAGGTTGGTAATATTAGCCGAGATGCGATCGCTCAACAATTAGCAAAACGAGGCGCGCCTCAAGTTTCAGTTTATCCAAATTGGGATTCTGGTGGTGAAGCTACCCAACTCAAGTTGGAAGATATGGAATTCTTACGACAGCGAATGGTAGGCTTGCAAGCGATCAGTTCTTTTAATTGGGCTGGTTCTACACCAACTATATTTCGGGACAAGGAATTTACTCCAACCTTGTCACCTGTTTCTCAAGATTTTTTGTTGACTTCAGGGATATCTTTAGTATCAGGACGGTTTTTCACGTCTGAAGATTTTGTCAACTACCGCCCGGTAATCGTAATCGATCAATTGCTGGCAGAACAACTTTTTCAAAAGCAAGAACCTGTAGGGCAGTTGATTTATGCTGGGGACAGACCCTATATCGTGATCGGGGTGGTAGCAACTATTCTAAATGAAAATGCACCTCCGGCGGGTCAACTGTATGTGCCGATGTCTATTTACAACGCTTCGACTGGTAGCCGCGACATTGGGAGCATCCAAATGCGCCCTTATGCACTTGCAGATGTGGAAGAGTTAAGCCACCAAGCAGAGGAGTTACTGTTACAAAGATTTCCAGGTTACAAATTTAAATTTTGGAATAATGTATCAGATATTATACAGCAGCAGAAAACTCTAGAGATGGCTTCTCAAGGTCTAACAGCAGTAGGAGCGATCGCGCTCTTGGTTGGCGGTGTTGGAATTGCGAATATTATGATTGCCTCTGTAAATGAACGAACTGCTGAAATAGGTTTGAGACGGGCCATAGGTGCAACCCAACGCGAAATCATGCTGCAATTTATTTTAGAGGCGATGCTTTTAAGTCTAATAGGAGGAACAGCAGCTCTAGGAGTAGTACATGGATTGACTGTTGTAATTACCGATACCTTTAGCTTGCCCTATAAGTTTGATAGCAGAATTGCAGTGCTAGCAGTGGGTTCAGCGCTACTGGTGGGGGTGGGAGCTAGTTTGCTTCCCGCCGTGCGTGCTAGCCAGATCGATCCAGTAAAAGCCTTGCGCTCATAAGTTTTTTTCTACATTTTGAGGCAGGAAGTATATTGAGTAGAGTGTAGCCAGATACAATTCTTCTTAGGGACTTCCAAAAAATAAAACATCCCATTTAAAATAATGATAATCATTATTATAGGGGAGAAAGCGGCAGCCATCGGCTGCCACTTTCTCCCCTCCTTTTTGTAGTAAATTCAGTAATAATGATTGAATTTTCTGCCAAAAGATTAGTTTTTTGGAACAATTTATTCTTTGGAAGTCCCTTATTCATCAACTCGCGTAGACGGCGAATATTATCCGCTTTTACAGTTAGTAGAGTCGGGTTGAAGTAAGTCAGCGTAAATAAATATTGTTGGCATAAAACAAAAGCAGAGAGCTTTTAGCAGGGGGAGAAAGAGTTTGAGCGTTATTTACTTTTATTTACACAGTTTGGTTTTATTGTACCGACTTACTTATTTGCACTGTTTTCTAATAGTTATTTCAAATAATCCTCGGCCTTATTTTTGGCGATAATCACTGTTTTAAATACGTTTTTTTCAACACTAAAAACAAAACCTGGTGCTACATTCCGTAGCACATCATGTCTATTAAAATTTGTTTAAATATGGAGTTGTAGCATGATTCATGCAAGTATAAATCTTATGAGTTTATACCTTAAAAAAGACTCAAACCATCTATTTAATATTTGGAAAAACTTATGCTGTTGAGTAAAGCTTTATTACTAGGCTGTATAGCGTGTTCAATAGGTTTTACTACTCCGGTCTTCGCTGTGAGTATTAACAAATCTTTAGATGTACAACAAGGTTACAATTTCCAGTCAAATACCTATAAACCTTTTGGGTTTATTAAGACATTAAGCATTGGTGATTTAACTTTAGTCGCAGATCAATACGTAATCGATCCCACCAGTCGCCCAAGTCCTGACGGAACCGGGAAATATAATTCCTCTGTTGTAGCAGTGCTTAGTAATGTTCAATGGGATGGTTCGCCAGTGGGAGATATATTTCTTACAGGGCGTATTTCGACCCCAAATAAGGCGCAGTTAGCTTTGTTGATGGGAGTAATCGGTAAAAAGGTGGTAGCAATTTCCTTTGCTACTTATGAATACAGTACTACCACTAAAACTTACTATCCTAGTTTTGCTTCTTATCAAGGCAGTCGTCCAAGCTATATTAATCCTCCTACTACAACTAATGTAATATATGGCTTGGCAAAAACGTTTACTGTAAATACCCTCCCTAGCACTGATGTTCTCGGCGCCCCAAACTATGTATTTAATATAACTTTATCTCCGATAGTAAGTTCAAGCCCGCAAGTATTCAAAATCCAAACTTCTCCCACTTTGACACAGTTTCAACCGTGGGGACTACCCCAAGCTTCTATCCAACCAACTGAGCTTTATGCGGGAGAATTAGACCTAAGTAAAATTTTGAGTATGACATTCTAAATGACGTTTTTAACGATCGCTATGGGGATTTTTTCACAAAGAGATATGTAACTTTTGTGGGCTGATGCGAGAAAATTGGGTTGTCTTTACACTCAGAATTATTCATTAATTTGCGATCGCTAATCTCGGTTAAATAATTCTGATTAATCTGTGTTAAATCGTTGTAAGCTGTGGATCGCAGGGTCTACAGTCTAGCGATGAAAATAAACCGTCATGGTCGCGCCAAGGTTCTAACACAGCAAGAGATACAGCTAATTTTTAGCGATGGCTTAGACAACGGGCGCGATGCCTACGGCGGGCTACGCCTACGCGCTTTGTTCGGTGTTTGCCTGTTTAGTGCCTGTAGAATCCGTGAATGCTGTAGCTACAAACTCAAGATATCTACACACCCAAGGGTAACGTTAGACCGCAGTTTGTCATCAGAAAGTCAAACACTAACCCTCGGAATGATTATCATTCTTATAGCCTGTATATTTTATTTTCTGGAAGTCCCTTACTTTAATCTCATGCTTTTAAAGGTGGGTTACTCCTGCCTTCTGACTCCTGCCCCAGCAAGAACTGCCTTCTACCCTCTGTTATAAAGACTCTAACTGATGGTAATCTAAGATTGTAGAACCAAATCCAATAAAAACTTTTGTTTTTGACAGTTTTCTTTTTTGGACAAAAGTAATATAAGTCGTGGATAAAGTCTTTAACAATTAAGACTTGGTGATGATTTAAGTAAGTTCTAGAGAACTTAGTTAGTTTTTTAACAGGAGAAGTAGGGTGCTTAACAACCTTCATCAGTTATTATCTCCCCGAAAGTGGGGAATTCCCCTCGCGGGCTTAGGCTTACTTCTCGGTTTGGGCTTTCTAGCCAAGCAAACTCAAGTAACATCATTTACAGATTCTCGATTATCATCGGCTCGGATTCACAAAACCTCCGAAAATTCTCTTTTGTCGCAATTGAGAAAAGTTCGAGATCAAAGAAGTCAACTGAATGCGGCTTCTGGAGGCGGAAACACAGTACCTACAATCACAGCGCTGGTTCCAGGCGATGGGGGAACTACAAAAAGCGCCAGAGTTTTACCAAAAGGAAGTTTTCCTGTAAAAGATGGGATTTACCTTTATGGTCAATCTCCAAAGCCAAACCAGCTTGGTCAAGGTTATATCATATTTCAAAAGCAGCAAGACAAGGTAAAGGGTGCATTGTATATGCCCCAATCAGAGTTAAATTGCTTTCAGGGTACAATCAACCCATCAGGAGAGTTGGCGATGACGGTTAATACTTCGTCAAATGAAGCCAGTTCTGAACAATCGAATCAGGTAGCTACAAGCAATAGACTGCCCCGGGTTGGTGAGGATGAGTCAAATTCTTATGCTTACTCCCTGGCTCTGCAAGACTTTTATCGGTTAAATTCGATCGCAGCTAGCGATCGCCGCACGTTACAAATGTGCAATTAATCTTCAATATGTTGATTATGTCCTTTAGGACTAGACACACTCAAGTAGCCGTGAGTGTGTTATTAAGCAATCTCCAGTAGTTTTCTAGAACTTTTTTGCCATTCGTTAAAATCGCTGACCTGTTGTAAGTTCAAATCTAAGTTCTCCTCGATCGCTAATTCCGAAGTCACCTCGAATCAGTCCAAAGGATGACTTGACGCGCAATCCTAAGCCGTAACCAAAGCCACTTCCGGGTTTATCTCGTAGTACTCCTGGTTCTCCTAGCACGGTTTCACTAGACCCGAAATCTGAGGCGAAGTCAGTAAAAACAACTCCTCCGACTGAGTAAGAAATTGGGAAACGATATTCCACAGAAGCTAAACCATAACTCCGACCACTGGCAACTTTTCCATAACCATAACCCCTGACAGAATTTAGTCCACCAATATTAAAAGCATCCGCTGGCGGAAAGTCTCCCAGAATCGTACCAATTTGGAAATTAATCGCCAACATTTCTGGATTGTCAGTTGGTCTACCATTACCAATCCAACTGACTGGTAAATACTGAATATAATCTCCCCGTAGGCGGTTGCTAGAAATATTACCCAGTCCAATCGGAATTGCTTGTTCTGTGCTGAGAGTGAGAATCGATCCTTGAGTCGGATTTTCTCGGCGATCGCGTCGATCTCTGGATACAGAAAATAATACTGTATATAAGTCATCAATACCAGTGCCGCTAAGAGATAAAGGACTCCCTAATCTATCGACCTGTGTAACGTTATAGTCGCGATCGCGTAAGCTAATTCTGGTATAATTCAAGCTTATACCTGCATCCCACTCATCAAAAGATTTTAAAACTCCTACAGAACCGCCAAACCTTCCCTCGCGTACTTTGTCACCGTTAGACAATCTGATATCGTCGTTGAAAGTTCCCGATGTATTACGAGTACGAAAAGCTCTGATGCTGTAGCCTAAGCGGTTTGGTTCTTGAGGACGATAACGACTAATGAACTGACCATTAAATTGGACATCTTTACCGCTGATTTGTACAATTGTATCTAATTTATCGTTAACACCGCTGATATTTTCATCTCTATAACCCACCCGACCGTATAATCCAACATCGTCGTTATTACCGCCTCCGAAAATTAGAGAAGGGAAGTTACGCTCTTTGATTTCATAAATGAGATTAACGCTATTGGCATCTTCTTGGCGATAAACATTGACTTCATTAAATGACTCTAATCTCCGCAATCGTTGCAAGTCTGCTTCTAGTAAATCTTCACGAAATACCTCACCAGGTTTGAGTTTCAGCAGACCAATGATAAAATCTTTTCGGGTACGTCCTTCGATCGGCTGACCTTTTTCATCGAATAATCGATCTTTGTTGTTAACAAAACGAATCTGGATATCTTTGACAATTCTTTGAGAAATTTGGGAAAACTCCACAGACTGGTTATCTACTGGAGTTAATCCGATATAGTCACCATATTTTGCATATCCTCCCTCTATTTCTAAAGTTGGTTTTGTTGCCACAATACTACTAGGACTATCTTCAGTAGAAGATTGCGAGTCTGCAACGGCCTCTAGATTTTCTCCAGCTATTAAGATGAATGCGATCGCAACTACAGCTATTTGAATATACATAAATAAAGCTTTGTCATTACCCACATTTTGGCAACAGTTAAATATTTGATAAGTAATCAAGCGGACATGATATCAAAGCTTCCTTTCTTCAGTGACTAATGTCAAGCTCACCCATTCGCCTTTATCGTTGTAGCTGCGAATCATCCGTTGGCGCAGGTTTGACTGAATTAACCACCCCACTTCCAAAAAAAATGGTTGACGTAACCGCACCTTGACAGGTGAAGTTGCAGAAGCGCCATCTGGTAAAAATAATACTTGCACCTGCTTCTGTGGGTCTTGGTCAAAGAGAACAATCGGGCCTTTGATGGTAGCAGTTGAGGTAATTGTGCGATCGCTAAAAGAGGTACTTTGAATTAATCGCCCAGCATCATCAAGTTGTAATTTGAAGATTGTAGAGTAAGTATCAGGCGATCGCAAATCTGGATATATTGTCACTGCTTGGCCTTGCCATTCTCCCAACAAATCATTTATCTGTAAAGTTGGACGTTCATTTGCTGGGGTTCCAGCTAGATGTTCTCGAATTAAGATTAATTCCTTTAGCTGACCAGTATTATCAAACAGTTGCACCAGACGCAAGCGGCGATTTTCATGAACAAAAGCGAGTTCTCCACCAAATTCTGAAAATGGCCCTAGCTGAATTAAACCTTCAGAGAAGGAACCATTTTCAAAAAATAGTAGACCCCCTCCCACAGAATTAAATTCTCTGATTATATCTTGTCCCGAACGGCTCAGAGTTAGGCGCACTTTTTGGCTATTGTTCAAATGTTCTAGGGAAAGACAACTAGGAGTATCATTCAAAAATTTTCCTTGGGGAGAAAAATTGGTAAATGAACCTTCCCAAACACCGAGATTCTGCAAAAAACATTCCCATTGCGATTTCATAGTGATTTTGTCATTTGTCATTATCCTTTAGCAAAACGTTGGACAGCAAATAAGCTCCCCATTAATCCTACACTGGCACCGAAACTCAAAAGAATCAGAGGCAATAATAAAATTTCTGCTGGAGTAAGTTGCACTCTGTTGGTGATGACTTGGATAAACTCAGGTTGATTGACTAGCAACTTACCGAGAAACTGTTGAATCACAGAAATGAAACTCCAAGCGATCGCACCACCAACCAAACCAAAGGCGATTCCTTGTAAAATAAACGGGAGGTAAATCCAAATAGAAGTTGCTCCCACTAGTTGCATAATTTCAAGTTCCTGGCGACGCGCCATGACAATCAGCCTAATTGTGGTGGTAGTCACTGCGATCGCTGTTAAAGTCAGAATCATCGTAATTGTTAAAGTAATCCAGTTCAGACCCCGGTGCAACTGGGCAATGCGTTTAACTGCTTCATCCACATACTGCACCGTCTCAACTCCTCGTAATTTAGCCAACTGTGTTGCTAAGGTTGGTACAACTTGAGAATTACGCGCTTTCACCTTCATCTCATCAACCAGAGGATTCTCACCTAGCTGCTGGGTAGCACCCTCAATATCAGAAATTCTCATTTCCTTAACTAACTTAGTCCAAGCTTGTTCTTTGGTAATGGTTTTTATCGTCGCTACCTCTGGCATTTTAGCGATTAGTGGCTCAATACTTTCGATTTGCGTATCCGGTTCGAGATAAACTGAGACTTCTAGCTGGCTACCAAACTGATAAAGAAGTTTTTCGACTTGCCAAGAGGTTTGCAGACTCAAGCCGAATAAAAACAGTAACACCGTCACAGTACTGACAGCAGCCCAATTCATCCAACCTCCCCGCAATAAACCGAGGAAAGTTTCTTTCAGCAGATAATCAAGTTTTGTGAAAGATTTAAACACACATCACCTCAAAATTTGAACTTAACGCCAAAGCACTAAGTTCAGCTTTTGCGTTTTTGCGTTAATAACACCACTATTTATAGTCAATGGTGCAAAGTTTGCCAATATATCAGCTTTTATCTCTTGCTACTTCCTTCTTCTGTCGTCCTGCTATCTTGACCATTCACCCGATATTCACACTATTTGCCACAGATATATTCACGATTGTCTCTAACAGTTATTGATAATAATTGGCTAGCTGTTCTGGTTTCTCAGCAATTTTACTGTTATTTAAACTTGACCTCTAGGGAGAGGGAAAATAGTTTGGTATTTATACTATGTTTTTCTCGGAATATCGGAGTAATTTATAGGAGAAACAGATTAGTTGAAGGAAAGTTAAACGATGAAATTCTTAAACAAAGCCAATTTGGACAATAGCTTATTAAACCAGATCCGCTCTCAGCTTGAGTCCGTAGAAATACATAATTCTAATCTGGCCAAACTATTGTGCAAAATAATTCCTTCCAATTGCCCTTTTGAAAGAACTGTTAAAGTTTTCGGTCGGACTCTACTTCGCATTCCACCTATGTGTAAATTAAACCCCCTTTATGAACAGATAGTTGGTCTTCGTTTTAAGTGTTTATTATATTTAGTTAATGAATGTGGTGAAGATGCCAGAAAATATTGCTAAATATAGGTTTCCATCAATAAAAAATTGATTGAATAAATCTTTTTACTAAGAAAAATTGTCTAGAAATCCTAGTTGCAATCAGATCGTCAGAAAGAGGCTGGTAAACGACCGATCTCGTTTTTTTGTAACGCTGCGCCAAATCATAGCTTTTTTTCAACGCAAAGGTACACAGAGGTTATCTGAAGATAATTCGCTATGTCCCAAAATAATTAGGCGCATCTTCATAGAGAATTGCTATGACAATCGATTTTACATTTAAAAGTACTGTTTAATGATGTCAGCCTCGATAATAAGAATCGCTCCAAGTATGGTGCAACGTGACTTCACAATAATTCTTTTGGAAATTGGTACTACGTCTTAGGGGATATTTAAAAAGTATTATTGCTAACAATACAACCTCGGAGACCTAACCCCCTAGCAAACCTTACTGACGATAAAATAAGGGTTTCACAGCCTCTCACTCGTGGTATCAGCCTGTTGTTAGGCAAGCAAAAACAGGAATGACAGCCGGGTTTTTGGTATACTCCAAGACTTTTTAAACATCCTCTAACTGAGATTGATAGAATGAAAATAGTAGGAATTTTCACCATCTAGCCATCGAGACTCATGCCCTCTGAAATTGCTGTCGAGAAAAAAAAGTTAAAAAATCCACCTTTGGAGCTTCATTATTTAGGCGATCGCGTACTGCGTCAAGCTGCAAAGCGGATTTCTAAAGTTGATGACGAACTTCGCCAAATAGTGCGCGAAATGCTGCAAACTATGTACAGCAAAGATGGCATTGGTTTGGCTGCGCCCCAAGTGGGAATTCACAAACAACTAGTTGTCATCGACCTAGAACCAGAGAACGCAGCTAATCAGCCTTTGGTGTTGATTAACCCCACTATCAAACAAGTCAGCCGCGACATCTCTGTTGCCCAAGAAGGCTGCTTGAGCATTCCCAACGTATATTTAGACGTAAAGCGCCCCGAAGTCGTAGAAATCGCCTATAAAGACGAATACGGTCGTCCCCGGACATTAAAGGCTAATGACCTCTTGGGACGCTGCATTCAGCACGAGATGGATCACCTTAACGGCGTGGTATTTGTAGATCGTGTAGAAAACTCCTTGACTTTAGCCCAGGAGCTATCTAAGAATGGCTTCTCGTATCAAGCGGTGAAACCAATAGCATAGGGGGGCAATAGTGTATTTAACTCCAAAAAGCAGTTTATTTCTGGGTGGTTCTTGTGTAAGTGCGATCGCCGCCGTCGGTTCGATTTTTGAACTCGGTTACGGACAGCCAGATTTTGGTTTTACAGCCACGGCAATTATCCTGGTATTAAGCATTCCACTTACAGGATTATTTTTCTTTGCCGCAGTGAAGGACGCACGGGCTAACATGAAATAAGCATCAGGTACATAAAAAAGGTAAAAGGATGAAGGAAAAAGGCAAAATTCATTCTTTTACCTTTTATTTTTGCTCTGCATTTTCCACTGCCCCTAAAGCTTTTAGCGTTACTAACTGCGCTGCGGTTAATCCTGTAACCCCGGTGATATTCATTTTTTCATAAGGTCGTGGCGATCGCAGTGTTCTTAGGCACTCACCCGTCGATACATCCCAAAGCTTAATTGTCTCATCTTGGCTACCACTAATCAGGGTTTGACCATCGCGACTAAAAGCAACTGACTTTACCCAATTAGCCCCCTGCAAAGTTTTAAAGCACTTGCCGTTATAGACATCCCATAATTTTATCGTTTGGTCTTCACTGGCACTAGCTAAAGTCTGACCATCGGGGCTGAAGGCAACTGACCAGATTCGATTAGTATGTTCTTGCAAAGTTGTCAAGCACTTGCCCATGAAAACATCCCATAACTTCACTGTTTGGTCATCACTGCCACTAGCTAAAGTCTGACCATCTGGGCTAAAAGTAACCGATCTGATCCGATTGCTATGTCCTTCCAAAATATGGAGACATTCGCCTGTATAAATATTCCATAACCTGACTCTTTGGTTTTCACTGCCACTAGCTAAAGTTTGACCATCGGGACTAAAGGCAACCGATCTTACCCAACTGGTATGCCCTTTCAAGGTTTGGAGACATTTGCCGGTGTAAATATCCCATAATTTCACTGTTTGGTCGTCACTGCCGCTAGCTAAAATTTGACCATTTGGACTAAAAGCAACCGATCTAATTCTATTGGTATGTTCCTGCAATTTTTTCAGGCATTGCCCCGTCTGAACATCCCATAATTTAATTGTTTGCTTTTCACTGCCGCTAGCTAAAATTTCACCATCAGGACTGAAGGCAATTGACCGTACCCAACTGTTATGCCCTTCCAAAATTTTGAGAAACTGATCGTTACGGACATCCCATAATTTCACTGTTTGCTTTTCACTGCCACTAGCTAAAATTTGACCATCGGGACTGAAGGCAACTGACCTGACTCGATTGCTATGTCCCTGCAAGGTTGTCAAGGATTTACCATCCTGGACATTCCATAATTTAACTGTTTGGTTTTCGCTACCACTAGCTAAAGTTTGACCATCGGGACTGAAAGCAACTGACCTGACCCGATTGGTATGCCCCTGGAAGGTTTTCAGGCATTTACCATCACGAATATCCCATAATTTCACCGTTGGGTCGTCGCCACCGCTAGCTAAAGTTTGACCATCGGGACTAAAGGCAACCGACCAGACGCGATTGGTATGTCCCTGCAAGGTTTTCAGAGATTTACCATCACGAATATCCCATAATTTCACCGTTTGGTCGTCACTGCCAGTAGCTAAAGTTTGACCATCGGGACTAAAAGCAACCGATCTTACCCAACTGCTATGTCCCTGCAAAATTTTCAGGCATTTACCATCACGAACATCCCATAACTTCACTGTTTGCTTTTCACTGCAACTAGCCAAAGTTTGACCATCGGGACTGAAGGCAACTGACATAATTCGATTGGTATTCCCCTGCAAAGTTATCAGACATTTGCCGATGTGGACATTCCATAATTTCACTGTTTGGTCTTCACTGCCACTAGCCAAAGTTTGACCATCGGAACTAAAGGCAACCGATCTTACCCAATTGCTATGTCCGTGCAACGTTTTCAGGCATTTACCATCACGAACATCCCATAATTTCACTGTTTGGTCATCACTGCCACTAGCCAAAGTTTGACCATCGGGACTGAAAGCAACTGATTTTACCCAACTGCTATGTCCAATACAGGTAAACAGTAGCTTTCCATCGTCAACTTGCCACAAGTAAGTCTTGCCATCAGCATCACCCGTAGCTAAAAGTTTTCCATTCGGGCTAAATGCGACTGACGAAATACTAACTAATGTTTCGGCAAAAACACATTTAGCTAAATCGCTATTGGCAAAATTTACCCGATGCAAATTCACACTTTGTAAATATGCTTGCCAAATGGTCAGGTTTGAAAAATCATAGCCGCTAAAATCAGTTTGGAATTGACAAAGAATATTTAACAGATTTCCACCTGCATATCCTACTGTTTGGGGAATCTGTCGTAAAGACAATGAAATTTGATATAGATGATGTTCAAGATTTTTAGTATATCTAAAAATAGTTGATAACCTATCTATAATTGGTTTAACAATCAGGGTAATCTGAGTGTTTCTAATATAATCTTTGGCCGTCGCTTCCATTAAAGCATGGCTGATAAATAGTTTAATATTACTAGTGGTAATTTCCTTACAAACCTGTTCAATCAGTTGGTCGGTGATATATTCCATAACCACAGATTGAAGGGTGAAAAGTGCTGTTCTTTGTTCAATTAGCGATCGCCGCCGTAGAGATTCTAGCGCTTCCATCACTTCCCTTTTGGGCAAAGGACGCGCAATATCATTTAGCAATTCGTCTAGAGAAACTAACTTGCGCTTGATTGCTAGCCAATAAATTATTTCTTTTTCAATCTCTGACAACCGCTCAAATTGCTGGTCTAGTAAATTTCGAGTATCGCCAAAAATGATTTCTCCTTCAGCTAGAAAAGCAGCGATATCACCACCAAATAACTCCCGAATTGGCTCAGAAACTAGCTTTAACGCTAAAGGATTACCTGAATACTTCTCAACTAGCTTGGCCCATTCCTGTTGTGAGCCAAATAACCCTTTATCTTGGAGAATTTCTTGCCCTTCTGTTTCTCCTAAGCCAACTAATGATAATGTTCTGACTGGTGATGCTTCTCCCTCTAAAGAAGCAAATTCTTTTGGTTTTTCACGAGATGTCAGTACCAAGCAGCTTTGATGTGGTTCTTCTCCTACCCGCCTAAGTAGTTGACCATAATCTTCGTATTCTTGTCTATATTGTCCGGCGCGATCGCCTGATTGTAAAATTGTCTCTGTGTTATCAAATACCACAAGACAACGATGCTCTCGTAAATAATTAATTAGCAGCGTTACTTTCCCATCTACGCTTTCTGGCAAATTTGTTTCCTTCTCATCAGATAAAAACCCGATCAAGTTCGCCAATATCTCTGCAACAGGTGGTGCATTGCGAAGACTCCGCCAAATCAAATACTCAAAATTTTCCTGAACTTCCTTTGCCAGTTTCACAGATAAAGCAGTTTTGCCGATTCCCCCCATTCCCAATATTGCCACTAGCTGGCATTTATCCTGAATAAGCCACTGCGTTAGCCCAGACAATTCTGCAATGCGTCCTCGAAAAAAGCAGACACCAGGCGCTTCACCCCAATCTTGACGGTTTTGGGTAATGGATTTCTCAGTCTGTGAAGATGCTTGATACTCAGATTCTATAACTTGCTGTAACTTAGTGAGCTTACCTGGACCGCTACCAGTAACATTAAATTTCTTATAAACTTCACTTAATCTTTTGCGTACTGCTTCGGCACTGATTGCCAATTTTTTCGCGATCGCATTTGGCGATTGTCCCTCAACAGCATATAAAAACACTTCGATCTCGCTGTTAGACAAGCACCGTTTTTCGGCTAAAGCCAAAAGAACGTTTTCGGGAATGACACTCATACTCACACAAAGACAAATTACAAACCAATGTTATCTCACATAGTGAGATAACATTACTGCGAATACAGCATCTTCTCAACATTTCGGGGTAAACATTTGCTGCTCTGGGAATGCTTTCTTGGGCTTTGTTGTTTTTCTCTGACAAAGTGCGCGATCGCGCTAATGAGTTTAGTGTATGGCAAGGGACTGGGGACTGGGGACTGGGGATTGGGGACTGGGGACTGGGGACTGGGTGAAAAGCCTTTTTGTGTCTAAGTTTTATCGTCTGTTGATGTCCTAACCACCTTTACTGTTGCTATACCTCACCTAAACAGTGCTGAGTGCTGAGTAACGAGTGCTGAGTTTAGGAGTTAGGAGTTAAAAATTTATTATTCTCCCCCTGCTCCCCTGCTCCCCTGCTCCCCTGCTCCCTGCCCCCTGCCCCCTGCTCCCTGCCTTATCCTTACGCCAACCTACTTTGTTTGTACAACTGGCTGCACGCGCAAACCCTCTGTCTCATCAACCGTAGGAGTGGCAATGAGCGATTCATTTCCTGTCAGACCTGATGTAATTTCTATTTCAGTACCATAATCTCGCCCAACGGCAACTTTTTGATAATGTACTGTGTGGTCTTTAGTTACAGTTGCTACCTGCGTACCTCCGGCATTAACAACTAAGGCACTATCTGGCACAACAAAGGGAGGATTGGCGCGGTTAATGGAAAATCTGACATTGGCATACATCCCAGGTCGCAGCGTCGCGTCTGAATTGTGTACTTCTAATTGTGTCAGCAAAGTACGAGTAGTTGGATCTATAGCGTTGCTAGTACGCACTACTCTACCCGTAAACACTCGTTGGGGTAACTCTTTGACTGTAATTTGTGCTGTTTGTCCAGTTTGAAGTGACTGTGATAAACTTTGTGGAACACTCACATTTACCTTTAGATTGTCATAAGCAGCAATAGTATAAAGGCTGCTATTGCTAGTGTTAGTGTTGCTGGTACTGGTGTTGCCATTACCTGCTGAAATTAAAACACCTGTATTGACATTACGTGCAGTAATCACTCCGGCAAAAGGAGCAGTGACTTTCTTATAAGATTGCAAAACAGTATTACGCTGGAAGTTTGCTTGACTTGCGTAGGCATTAGCTTGTGCTGCTTTGATGTTGGCAGAGTCAGAATTAACAGTGTTTTGTGCTGCCTCAACGCTGGCGAGATTAGCTTGATATGTAGCATATTTTGTATCTGCATCTTGTTGAGGTACTGCACCTTCTTTGACAAGAAGTTGCCAGCGCTGCCAGCTTTGACGTGCTATCAATAAATTAGCGCGGGCTTGCTTCAAATCAGAAACGCTTTTAGCTAAATTAGCACGAGTTTGAGATACATTGGCTTGTGCTTGCGCTACCTCTGCCTTCGCTTGCAGAACTTGCTGATCGGTGTCTGGCGAATCAATTTCTGCCAACAACTGACCGGCTCGGACGCGATCGCCAATATCTGCATACCACTGCCGTAAATACCCAGTACTGCGAGCGTAGATGGTCGTTTGATTCAAGGCTACAACACTGCCAGGTAATTCTAATTTGGTAGCACCAGTAGCGCGACGGGGAGTGATTACGTTGACTGAGGGTACAGTGCTTGCTTCTTTGACTGCTGCTTGTAATTCTGACTTTTGGCTTAATCGGGGTAGAATACCTATCGCCAGTAAGCTACCAAAAAAAACAGCACCAATTACAGCCCAACCAATACCACCGATACCGCGCCTGTGTTTTCTAGAAGTTGTTTGTTGTTCAGAATCAGGAGATGGACGATGCTGAGAATCCATAGGTAAACTGTCCTGTATTATTTTAATTTGCAGAAATTTAGCAGCTAGAGTCATTACCATTATTAGACTTCTTGCAGAAGTACCATTCGGGTAAGGGGTAAAAAGGAAAGCAGCTTAGAAAAAACCTTTTTCCTTAAACCTTTTCCCTTTCCCCTACGGTGTATACACAAGTTTTTGACCTGCACCTTTATTGCATCGACCTGCACCTTTGTTGCATCGACTCGCACCTTTGTTGCATCGACTCGCACCTTTATTGCATCGACTCGCACCTTTGTTGCATTGACTTGCACCTTTGTTGCATTGACCTGCACCTTTATTGCATCGACCTGCAAAAATTAATCTTCCCTACGTTACGTAGTAACTTTAAAAGATTTGTGTGTACACCGTAGCTCCTAAAATATGTCTATGACTTGCCTTGAGATGATGACAACGAATATGCTGTCCGTGAATCGGAGAAATTTAAATCGTCATCATCCTCATCGATAGGACGAGGTGGTTGACGCCGCATAATGCTGTATACAACAGGTACAAAGATTAGAGTCGCGACTGTTGCAGCTGACAAACCGCCAATTACAGCGCGACCCAAGGGTGCATTCTGTTCGCCACCTTCACCAAGACCAAGAGACATTGGCACCATCCCGATCAGCATGGCTAAAGCAGTCATCAACACCGGACGCAACCTTGTATAACCTGCTGCTAGGGCTGCTTTATAAGCATTTTCTCCTTCTACACGTTGCTCATTCGCAAAAGTAATCATCAGAATACTGTTTGATGTCGCTACACCTATACTCATAATTGCACCCATTAACGAAGGGACGCTAAGAGTGGTACGGGTGACAAACAGCATCCAAACGATCCCTGCTAAAGCACTTGGCAGCGCCATCATAATAATCAGGGGATCGAGCCAAGATTGAAAGTTCACTACCATTAAGCAGTAAACCAACACAATTGCAAACACAAGTCCTAAACCAAGTCCCAAAAACGAAGAGTTCATCGTTTGCACTTGTCCGCGGACATTAATCTGACTTCCCTTAGGCAATTTTTTCTGATAATCAGCGATGATTCGATTTACATCGCCGGCAACTCCCCCCAGGTCGCGACCAGAGGCGTTAGCGTAGATATCGAAAACTGGCTGAATGTTGTAGTGATTCACAACTTGCATCACTGTGTCGCGTTTGACACTAGCTAAATTACCTAAAAGTTGGGGTGTAGTTTGACTGTTGCCAACTGGCGTATTTTTTAGGCTGTCAATAGAGTCAAGTTTATATTGAGGAACTTGTACAGCCAGGGTGTAACTCACGCCTTTTTTGGGATCGAGCCATTGGTTGATTGCAGCTTGACCGCTTGAACTTAAGGAAGTGAGAACGCTATTGGCAACATCACGCTGGGTCATACCCAATTGTTGAGCTTCGGTGCGATCGACATCAAGACGTAATTTGGGAGCATCAACAACTTGCTGGAGATGTACATCTACAGCCCCAGGAATGCGCGTCATTCGCGCGGCGATTTGTTGGGCAATTTCAAAGTTGGCTTTTGAGTTTTTCAGAGGCCCAGATATTTGCACATCAACAGCAGCAGGCAAACCGAAATTGAGAATTTGAGTCACAATATCAGCCGGCTCAAAAAAGAAGGTGTAGCTGGGAAATGTCGCTTTCAATTTCTGGCGGAGTTCTTTGACGTAAGAAAAAGTTTCACCAGATTCTTTTAGGGAGACAAGAATATCTGCATCAGCCTGTCCAATTGTCGCGCCGTTGTAGCCATAAGTAAGGTTAATGCCACTGGTGGGTAAGCCGATGTTATCCAGAATCAGAGCGAGATTATCCTTCGGTACAGTTTGGCGGATAACGCCTTCAACTTGGCTAACAATTTTTTCTGTCTCTTCCAAACGAGTACCAGGTAAGGCTCGAACATGGAGGCTAAATTGACCGCCATCGACTTCCGGGAAAAAGTCTTGACCGACGAACGGCAACAAAACTCCGGCACTGACGATAAAAGCACCAAATAGCACAAAGACTATGCGACGGTGATTTAATGCTGAGGTCAGCACACTATAATACCAACTGCGAAATTTATCAAATTGTCGGTTAAATTTTTCGTGTAGCCGCCATATCCAATCTTTCTTCACAGATTTGGCAGTTGTAGTTGCTGCCTCTTCTGTTTGGTGGTGGTTATCGCTATGACCATTATTGTTTTGGACTGGCGAATCTATATGATGGTTGTCGCGATTATCATGGATTTCGACTAGTGAATGGCTGTGGTGGTTATCGCGACCATTATTGTTTTGAACTGGCGAATCTAGATGATGGTTGTCGCTATGACCATTATGCTCCTCGTTTTCTCTATGCCAGTCCGCTTCGGATGGTAAAAGATAGCTTGCCATTGTCGGGACTACAGTCCGAGATAGCACATAAGAAGCAAGCATCCCAAATACTACCGCCATTGCTAGGGGGACAAATAGGTACTTTGCCACTCCACTGAGAAACACGACCGGCACAAAGACAATACAAATACATAATGTTGCTACAAGTGCTGGAGTAGCGATTTGCTGCGCCCCATCTAAGATTGCTCGCTTGATGGGTTTGCCTTGTCCGAGATTTCGGTGGATATTTTCAATTTCTACGGTGGCATCATCTACCAAAATACCAACAGCTAAGGACAAACCACCTAAAGTCATGATGTTGAAAGTTTGTCCCAAACGACTCATCACAATAATCGAAACCAGCATCGAGAGGGGAATCGATACGGCTACAATTAAAGTGCTGCGCCAACTTCCCAGGAAAATTAAAATCATCAACGCAGTGAGACACCCAGCAATCAATCCTTCTTTGAGAACGCCTTCGATAGAAGCTTTCACAAATATAGATTGATCGAACAAAAATGATAAATTCAGTTCTGGGGGCAAGGTGGATTGGATGCGAGGCAAAGTTTTTTTAACTCGCTCGATCACATCAATAGTTGAGGCATTGCCACTCTTCAGGATACTAAGTAAGCTCGATCGCCTGCCATTCTGACGGACAATGTTTGATTGCACACCAAAGCCATCTCTTACCTGCGCGACATCACGAATGGAAATGACAGTACCATTAACTTGCTTAATCGGCAAGTCATTGAGGGCTGCCACCACATCTGGGCTATTGTTGATTTGTACAGCGAAGTCGCGATCGCCTATTTTCATATCCCCTGCCGGCAAAACCAGGTTTTGGGCACTGACAGCATTAGTCACATCTTGGGCAGAAATGCCATTAGCCAACATCGCTTGGGGATCGATATCAACCATAATTTGCCGAGGTTTACCACCATAAGGTAGAGGTACACTCGCGCCTTGCACTGTAGCTAATTGAGTGCGGACGAAGTTGGTAGCATAGTCGAAAAGTGCTTCTTCCGGCAAGGTTTTGCTACTGACACTCATCTGAATAATCGGCACTGAAGAAGCGTTGTATTGAATGATGAATGGCGGTGTAATCCCAGGTGGCAAAGGACGGAGAATTGTTTGGCTGACAGAGGTAATTTGAGCAACTGCTGAGGCGATATTAGCGTTGGGTTGGAAAAAAACCTTGACGACGCTAACACCACTTAAAGATTGAGATTCAATGTGTTCGATGTCACCAACGGTTGTTGTCATAGCGCGTTCGCTAATGGTGACAATTCGCTGTGCCATTTCCTCAGATGTGGTTCCCGTATAAGTCCAAACTACGCTGACAACCGGAATGTTAATTGCGGGAAAAATGTCAACTGGTGTACTAAATATCGTGACTGCACCCAGGATCGCAATCATCAAAGCGGCGATCGCGAATGTATACGGAAGACGTAAAGCAATTTTGACGATCCACATAATTAGTTAGGATACTTCAAAAGTTTTTAGTGTTATGGCTGTTTTACTTATCACTCATCACTCAGCACTCTTGATTGAGGTTGGCGTTTGAGCTAATTGCAGTTGTTCTATTTGGAGTTGTTCAACTAGCCACTCAATCTCCGATTTGATGACTTCAACTGCCCGTTTTTGCACTTTCCCTTGATATAAATCATCAGTAACTTCCAGTGCTTTTTTCTCTGCAAGGCGTAACTGACATAACATCAATCGATGTTCGATTAACTGGATTCTTTCTTCAGGTAATAAATGGCTAAAGAAAAAAAATTTGATAAAGAATCGCGATCGCGCATTTACCCAGCTTTCATGAGGATATGCCAACATCTCTTGATACCAAGTGTTTTTGCCGAGGGGTGTAATCTCATATACCTTTCCACACTGCCCTCCTTCTTCTCCTTGTTCTGCACATAAAATCACTTCACCTTGTTCTTCCATGCGCTTCAGCAGAGGATAAATCGCACCATAGTTGACACAAATACTGCAACTCATAAACATGTCGAGTTGCTGTTTGAGCCGATAACCATTTAATGGCTCTCGCTGTAATAAACCTAATACTGCCAACTTCAGCATTTTGATATATCAATCTGATATGTCGATCAACAATATCAAATTGAGCTTTTTTAGCCAAGTACCCAAGGTTCAATTGTCAGGATTCTCTGTGATCCCGTAAAGCCCAAGCCGCATAAGTTACCTGTGGGCTAGTTACCAACAAGTGAGACGCCCACCTCACAATAGGTAGTTGAGTATTTTTTTATTTGAAAGTCCCTTGGTGCTAAAAGTGAGGATTCATTTGGAGACTTCAGCCGGATTTGTAGTATCTTATGCTATTTAAATAATTTTCTCTACAGTTTATCTTGACCCAGGTAACTAAGTTACTTAATTTTAATAACTTAGTCACTTTGTTACTTGACCTAACAACTAAACTAAGTTACTTTATAGTTAGCAGTAGAAACCACGGTAACTTAATAAGGTTAAGGGTGAATTAAAAGAAACTTAGTGAGTCGAAGAGAAAGGCAAAGGCTGGAACTGCAAATTCTGAAAAAGGCAATTTGTATACAAATTACCTGGAGGAATTTCAAGGGTTCAATGTGCGTAGTACACCTTCTATGCAACTACGCACATTGAACGCCTAATTTTTGATATCCAGATTGCCCTGAAAATTCATCAAAGAGCTTAATTTTTCATAATCTGCAAATATCAAGACCACCTTTATTGGTATTCCCACTCCACTCAGGAGTAGGACTTTTGTGTACCTCGACTTGGTGGGAGCAAAGCTGTGGAGAATTCGCTGTTTCTTTAGTGTGGTCGGGGGAGCGCAAACTGCTACCTAGATTCAACTTTCAAAACAGGAAAAAAACTATGAAACCCAGTCTCAAAGATAACGACAATCTGTTGTTCAGGTGGTTTTGTATAGGACTCAAATATTTTCTGCTGGGGCTGCTGGGGCTAGGAATAGCCTTTGTTGTGTCTCACACTTTTGGGGCAAATGCGATAGTTGGGATGCTTTTATCTGCAAGTTTACGATCGTGGGTTGCCAAGATAGCGATTTTCTTGGTCTGTCTATTTGCGATCGCTATGATATTCGAGTCTTGGGGTTAAAGCTCATACTGACCATAAATAGCCTTTCGCTGAGTGAAGGTCAGCCAAAGGCTTCGTAACGTAACTTTTCACTTGGAGATCGTATCATGTCTAACAACAACAACGGCTCTGGAGTAGAAACATTTTCGCCACTTTTAGTTATCTTAGTGGCAGGGTCAATTTCTTTGGCGATCGTTAACAAAGCTAATCACCCAGCATATTTTGATATCGTTAAAATAGCTATAGCCTACAGTTTTGGCTCAATCAAGTCCCAAGGAAAAAGTAAACATTCCGACGAGCGCCACGATGAGGTAGATCGAGACGAGTTGAAATAGCAGATGTAAAAGCAGTAAAAAATACCTGTTTTTTACAGATAGTCTGCCAAAGGTGAGTTGCAGATTATAATTTACTTCTAAAATAGAAGAATGCTGTCAACTCCTACTCAACTATTGCGACTGTCTCAAGGACAACTTAACTTACTAGAAGCTTGTCCGCGTAAATTTCAACATACTTATCTCGAAAAACTCAATTCTCCCTCAAATCCAGAACAAGAAGAACGGCTAACTTTGGGTAGTCGTTTTCACTTGCTAATGCAGCAGCGAGAAATGGGTTTGCCAATTGACAGTTTCCTGAAAGCAGATGCTCAACTGCAAAGCTGGATGCTAGGTTTTGCTGATGCAGCCCCAGAAATTTTAACGGCTGCATCTGATAATCAAACTTTCCGTGAAAGTGAACATTACCGGACTCTGCAAGTTCAGGATTATTTGCTCACAGTTATCTATGATTTATTGATTGCAGATAACCAACAAGCGCAAATTCTCGACTGGAAAACTTATCCTAAACCACCCAATAAACGCAAGTTAGAATCAAACTGGCAAACACGGCTTTATATGTATGTCTTGGCAGAAACTAGCGACTATTTGCCAGAAAAGATTTCTATGACTTATTGGTTTGTCCAATCTGAGGGCAAACCGCAAAATATTAAATTTAATTACAGTACTGCTCAACACGCACAAACAAAAAAGAAACTTAATCAACTATTAAGTCAGTTAACTCATTGGCTGGAAAATTATCAAAATAACCAGCAGTTTCCCCAAGTGATGGAGGGTAGCAAAAACTGTGATTATTGTCAGTTTGCTAAACGGTGCGATCGCATCCAATCTACTGAAGAAGCAGTGAAAGACTCTTTGCCAAATTTTGACAGTATTCAAGAAGTCTTACTTTGATTTGATCCGCAGGATTGTTTAGCTAAAACAAATTCCTTATATCTTTAGACTCTTGCGTAAACTCAAAAAGTAATGTAAAGTCCTTTATCTAAATCTAAAGATTTGCAAGCATTTTTATTAAAAGAGCTAGATTCGGTAAACACTCTTTTTTTTCATTCAATAACAAATTAAGCAATAATTTCTAATTTCTGCGCCCACGACAAAGCCTGTGGTGTAATAATTACGAATTACGAACTTGTACTGAGCGTAGCCGAAGTATTATCAATTACGAATTATTTTGACATTTTTTAAAATTCCTTGTCACCAAAATTTAACATAGTGCTGTTAGCTGACAAAATAAATCTTCTTAACATAGTTGAGAACCCTAAAATTCCGCAATCATCTATAAAAATAAATCACAACTTCTAAATTTATGTCAACTTTTGATGAAACTGAAGCAATTTATGTACGCGAATTAGGAATTGATGACATTGCTCCCGTTTACCACTTGGGAGAAGGGTTATTTACCAGCGATTTATATCCTTATTTATACCGCACCTGGGACGAATGGGAGGTGATTGGACTTTACAACACCGATCCAGAATACTGTCTTGTAGCTGAAACAGACGGGGAACTAGCAGGATTCGTTTTGGGAACTATCATCACCAAAGCATCTTGGACTTATGGATATATTTTATGGCTGGGAGTTAGTCCGAAGTATCAGCGTCGGGGAGTTGCAGACAAGTTGGTTGATAAAGTCGTCGCCCGGATGATTGAAGATGGGGCAAGGTTTATGCTGGTAGACACTGACCCTACGAATACTTCAGCATTAAAGTTTTTTAATCGCAAAGGTTTTGGTAATATCCGCCAGCATATTTTCTTATCGATGAATTTAAGCAAGCATGAATATTATGGCAGATTAATTGATTACGAACATCAAAAAGCTGAAAGAGCAGGTTATAGGCGATGTCTACGACGGGCTACGCCTACGCGTCCAGCAATTCGTGCCCGTAAAGCTGATAGTGTAGCAAATGAAGTCGTCCTCAATCCTCTAGTAAATGAATCTTCAATAACTGAGGATCAATCCCCAATCTAACAAAAGTTAGGAGTAGCCCTTTCAATTTGGGTAAAATTTTTAGACAAGAATTCCTCTTTTTTCCGTGTTCTCTGCGCCTCTGTAGTTCAATAAATGACTTTTAAACCGTAGACGCATAGAAAACGCAGAGAGAAAAGCATGATGGCGATTGTAAATTTTGAATTTAGAGCAAAGTGGTGTGACTTATGTGTATAGAATTTGGGCGAGAAATCTGCGGCAATCTTGACATTGCAGAATCGCGGGAGTGGTTAGTTACTAATGGTATTGGTGGTTACGCCTCTGGGACTGTGGCTGGTTTATTGACTCGCCGTTATCACGGACTATTGGTAGCAGCATTGAAACCACCTTTGGGTCGCACTTTAATGCTGACAAAACTAGATGAAACTGTCCTGTATGATACCCGCTCTTATTCTCTAGATACTAATCGTTGGGCAGATGGTATTGTCAGTCCCCACGGTTATCAACATATTGAACGTTTTTCTCTGGAAGGTACAATTCCTGTATGGCGTTTTGCTATTGCCGATGCCTTATTAGAAAAACGGGTGTGGATGCAACAAGGCGCGAACACAACTTATGTCCAATATACTTTGCGTCGTGCTACTCAATTGCTAAAATTGACCCTCAAAGCAATAGTCAACTACCGGGATTATCACAGCGATACTCAAAGTAATGGTTGGCAGATGTCTGTTGAGGAGGTGGAACAGGGTATTTGTGTAACTGCTTATCCGGGTGCTGTACCACTATATCTACTGAGTGATTCACCTAAAGGCGATGCCTACGGCGGCAAGCTACGCAGCGTTTCACGTGTTAGTGTCTCTGTTGTCCACGATTGGTATCATGGCTTTGACTTAGCAGTTGAACGCTATCGAGGATTGAGAGATAAAGAAGACCACCTCCACGCCGCCACCTTTGAAGTTACACTGAATCCTGGGGAAGCGATCGCCTTTGTAGCCAGCACAGAAAAACAACCAAATCTCAATGGTGAAGCGGCACTAAAGTTACGTCGCGCTCAAGAGCAGAAGTTAACAGGATTTTGGAAAACTAATCGACCCCTCAAAATTAAAGAATCACCTAGTTGGATCGACCACTTAGTACTAGCTGCTGACCAGTTTCTTGTCGATCGCTCATTGCCAGAAGACCCCTACGGCAAAACCATCATCGCTGGTTATCACTGGTTTAGCGACTGGGGACGCGACACCATGATTAGTCTACCTGGTTTGACAATTTCCACTGGTCGTCCAGAGGTAGCACGCTCAATTCTTCGCACCTTTGCCAGATACGTAGACCAGGGAATGTTACCTAATCGCTTTCCCGATGTAGGCGAACAACCAGAATATAATACAGTCGATGCCACTCTCTGGTACTTTGAAGCAGTCCGCGCCTATTACAGCGCTACGGACGATGATACTTTGCTTGCTGAACTTTTTCCCATACTTGCAGACATCATTAATTGGCACTGTCGCGGTACACGTTACAACATCCATCTCGATGCCGCCGATGGCTTACTTTATGCAGGCGTTGCAGGCGTACAACTGACCTGGATGGATGCCAAAGTTGACGATTGGGTAGTTACGCCCCGAATTGGCAAACCGATTGAAGTTAATGCCCTCTGGTACAATGCTCTACGGACAATGGCAAAGTTTGCCCGTCAGCTTGGTAAACCACACCAAGAATATGAAGCAATGGCAGAGCGGGCAAAGTATAGATTTTCTCGCTTCTGGAATGAAGAGACTGGTTATTGCTATGACGTTCTAGACAGTCCTGATGGCGATGATGGGTTGTTACGTCCTAACCAAATATTTGCTGTGTCATTACCAGAAAGTCCGCTCACACCTACCCAGCAGAAGGGTGTGGTGGAAGCTTGCGGGCGATCGCTGCTGACTTCTCATGGGTTGCGATCGCTTTCCCCCGATCGTTCACAATTTCAGGGTAAATACGGTGGCAATCAGTATCAACGTGATGGAGCTTACCATCAGGGAACCGTTTGGGGTTGGTTGTTGGGGCCGTTCGTCTTAGCACACCTGCGCGTCTACAAAAATCCCGAACAAGCTCGTCAATTTTTGGAACCAATGGCTAATCATCTCACTGCACGCGGTGTTGGCAGTCTCAGCGAAATTTTTGATGGTGATGCTCCGATGACTCCACGGGGATGTATTGCTCAAGCGTGGACAGTGGCAGAGGTTTTGCGTGCTTGGTTGGCGACAGCAAGTTGATACGGGAAACCGTGTCTATCTGCAAAGTCGATTTTGTCAAGAATTTTTAAGAAATTAATATCCTTCAGAAAAGGAAAGACGTAATGCTGAAGTAATCCTCAAAAGTTTATAGACACGCTTTAGTGTTAAGAGGAAAATATGCCGTCAGGAATGATGATCGAAGGCAAATGGACAACCGATAGGAATAAATCAGATCCCAATGGTAAGTTTAATGAAACGCCGACAACGTTTCGCGATCGCGTCACCGCCGATGGTTCTAGTGGGTTTAAGGCAGAAGCAGGGCGCTATCACCTCTACATTTCCTTAGCCTGTCCGTGGGCGCATCGCACTTTAATCATGCGAGAAATCAAAGGTTTGAATGATGTAATCTCAGTCTCTATCGTCGATCCGATTATGAGCGATAAGGGATGGATGTTTTCTGAAGCACCGGGAGCTATTCCTGACTGGGTAAATCACACTCAATATTTGCAAGAGGTTTATCTGAAAGCCGATCCCAAATACACAGGACGAGTTACTGTTCCGGTGTTGTGGGATAAGCAAACTCAAACGATCGTCAATAACGAATCTCGCGAAATCATGCGGATGTTTGATGTAGAGTTTGGGGAATTGGCAACACAAAAAATAGACTTATACCCACGCGACTTACAGCATCAGATTGATGAAACGATCGATGCAATTTATCTGCCAATCAATGTTGGTGTATATCGCGCTGGTTTTGCAACTTCGCAAGCAGCCTATGAAGATGCGGTAACTGAACTCTTCGAGAGTTTAGATCGATGGGAAGCCATTCTGAGCCAGCAACAGTATTTATGTGGCAATCAATTTACCGAAGCCGATATTTGTATGTTTGTTACTCTGTATCGCTTCGACTCAGTGTATTACGGTCACTTTAAATGCAATTTGCGGCGAATTATTGACTATCCAAATCTCTGGAATTATTTACTAGACCTATATCAGCGTCAGCCATTCAAAGCGACTTGCAATCTAGACTATACCAAGCGCAGCTATTACATGAGTATGACTGATATTAATCCAAATCGAATTGTGCCGAAGGGGCCGATCGTTGATTTTGACCAACAGCACGATCGCGAGCGCTTCACTAAAACGTCTCCTAGAGAAGTTATCGCTCCCTATTCATAGAAAATAAATTTAATCCAACTGGAGTAACACCATGAGCCTTGTATCAGGTATCCACCATGTTGCAATGGTGACAGCAGATATCGACCGCTTTATCGACTTCTATACTGATGTATTCGAGATGCCAGTAATCTTCCAAGAAACGACCCCAGCCTTTCGTCACGCACTTCTGCTAGCTGGATCGCAGAGCGTACTTCACGCAGCAGAGATGCCTAATAATATTCATAGTTCTGGATTGCCGGATATTTTTGCACGGGGACACATCGACCACTTAGCTTTGAATGCTCCAACAGAATCAGCATTCCAGATTATCCGCCGCAAACTCATAGATCGAGGTGTGAGTGATGGCACGATCGCCGACCTTGGCCCAGTACTTAACTTGTCATTTTCCGATCCTGATGGTATGCATATCGAAGTTTGCCTGATCGTCGATGCTTCACTTCAGGGTTTTCACCAACCGCGACCATATTTAGAGACTATCAACCAATAGGTTGAAGTTAGCATTAGTCCTTTTTGCTGTTTGTGGTTAATAAATAGTGCCGCTCTCGTCTGCTTATTTTCAACTTGCGATCGCCCGATCGCAAATTTTATTAGTATACCAGTTTTACTATCAATTATTAATTATAACTTCAGCCCTATCTTAGCTAGAAAAAGTATACTCCAGATCGCAAATTAACTGGACTAAAATACAGATATGCATAGGGTGATATTATGACAATTTTAACCCAAGAAGAAATTAGATTAGCAGAAGCCCTAACTCACAAAGCTCATTGGCGCAGATGGGGGCCATATTTAAGCGATCGCCAATGGGGAACGGTGCGCGAAGATTACAGTCACAACGGTACAGCCTGGGACTATTTTACCCACGATCAGGCTCGTTCTCGCGCCTACCGTTGGGGTGAAGATGGCATTGCTGGCATTTCTGATAATCATCAACGACTTTGTTTTGCGATCGCACTTTGGAATGGCGAAGATTCTATTCTCAAAGAAAGATTTTTTGGTCTAACTGGTAGCGAAGGAAATCATGGGGAAGATGTTAAAGAATATTATTTTTATCTAGACAATACTCCTACCCATTCTTATATGAAAGCGCTTTATAAATATCCCCATAAAGCCTTTCCTTACTCCCAATTGGTTGCAGAAAATCAACGCAGAAATCGCCAAGAGCCAGAATTTGAATTACTAGATACAGGTATATTTGATGGAAATCGTTACTTTGATGTCTTTATCGAATATGCCAAAAATGATGCTGAAGATATTCTCATCCAAATAAAAGTAATCAACCGAGGATCGGAAGCAAAAACCCTACACCTATTACCTACTCTCTGGTTTCGTAACACTTGGTGTTGGAATGGAGATACCAACAAACCGACTTTAAAACAAAGTGAATCTGGTAATGACTTTCATCTGCTTGAGGCGTTTCATCCAACTTTAGGTAAAAGGTGGCTGTATTGTCAAGAAGCAAACGAAATTATCTTTACAGAAAACGAAACAAATTATCAGCGATTGTTTGGCTATTCTAATTCGTCTGCCTATGTCAAAGATGGCATTAATGATTACATTATTCATGGTAAAAAAGAGGCAATAAATCAAAATAAAGTTGGTACTAAAGCATCTGCCGATTATTTGTTAACAGTTGGTGCAGGTGAAACTAAAATCGTTAAATTGCGATTGAGTGATGTACAGAATTTAGTTGAGCCATTTGGCAAAGAATTCGATATAATCTTTTGGAAACGACAACAGGAAGCAAATAAATTTTACCAGCGCGTTACACCATTTCCTCTCAGTGAAGATATGCGAAATGTGCAACGACAAGCATTTGCTGGAATGTTGTGGAGTAAACAATATTATCACTATGTTGTAGAGGATTGGTTGAAAGGCGATCGCAATACACCAGCACCACCTCCAGAACGCCAACAAGGGAGAAATCGGGAATGGTTTCATCTCTACAATAAAGATATTCTTTCTATGCCCGATAAGTGGGAATATCCTTGGTTTGCAGCTTGGGATTTGGCATTTCATACTATTCCTTTGGCAATGATTGACCCTGATTTTGCTAAGTATCAGTTGGATGTTTTAACACGGGAATGGTATATGCATCCCAATGGGCAAATTCCTGCTTATGAATGGGCTTTTGGTGACGTTAATCCACCTGTTCACGCTTGGACAACTTGGCGAATTTACAAGATTGAACAGAAGATTTACGGACGAACAGATAGACAGTTTTTAGAAAGGGTATTTCAAAAGCTAATGCTCAATTTTACCTGGTGGGTAAATCGCAAAGATACTCAGGGTAACAACGTCTTTCAAGGGGGATTTCTCGGTTTAGATAATATTGGCGTATTTGACCGCAGCGCAGCTTTACCTACTGGCGGACATATTGACCAATCTGATGGTACTAGTTGGATGGGAATGTATTGTTTAAATATGTTAGCGATCGCTTTAGAATTAGCCAAGACTAATCCTGTTTACGAAGACATTGCCACCAAGTTCTTTGAGCATTTTCTTTACATTGCCGATGCTATGAATAACATTGGCGAAATAGAAGCCAGTTTGTGGAATGATTCCGATGGTTTTTATTATGATGTGCTGCATTTACCCGAACGACAAATTACCTTAAAAGTTAGATCAATGGTAGGTTTAATTCCTCTATTTGCCATTGAAACTATTGAACCAGAAACTTTAAAATTGCTTCCTGGTTTTAAAAAGCGATTAGAATGGTTCATCCAAAACCGTCCTGATTTGCGGCAAAATGTGGCTTGTATGGAAACAAAAGGAGTGGGTGCGAGGAGATTACTGGCGATCGTTTCCAGAGATAAGCTCAGAAGTATTCTGCAAAAAATGCTGGATGAAAGCGAGTTTTTTGGCCCTTATGGCATTCGGGCACTTTCGAGATTTCATGCTGAAAATCCTTATATTTTTGATGTTAATGGTTCGCAATTTCGAGTTGATTATGAACCGGCTGAATCTAGTAGTGGTTTATTTGGTGGTAACTCTAACTGGCGCGGTCCCGTTTGGTTTCCGGTAAATTTCATCCTAATTGAATCTCTGCAAAAGTTTCATTATTATCTAGGAGACGATTTCAAAGTGGAATGTCCAACAGGTTCTGGTCAAATGATGACACTTTGGGAAATTGCATCAGAATTATCTCAACGGTTAACCAGAATTTTCTTGCAAAATTCCTCTAGTAAACGTCCTGTTTATGGTGGAATGCAAAAGTTTCAAAACGATCCACACTGGCAAAATCTAATTTTATTCTATGAGTATTTTCATGGTGATAACGGAGCCGGAATTGGCGCTAGTCATCAAACTGGCTGGACAGGTTTAGTTGCCAAATTAATCCAGCAATTTGGTGAATATGAAGCACAGCATCAAGAACCAGAAATAGAGAAGGATAAAATAAGGTAAGGACATCTAAACCCACTCCTACCTCATCCTCATTCAAAAGACTTGTTATTTGCCTTTATTCTTTCTGGTTAAATAGCAAAATTTACTTTTAATATCTGCGTTCAGTCAAGCTAGAAATATAAAAAATAGTATTACAAATTTTAAGGTAATTCTCAGCATAAATTAATTTAATTACTAGTAAATGCATTTATACTATTAAATAATAATTCGCGGATTTGAGAGAGCGATGAAATAAAAATATTTAGCAATCTTTTGGTAATAGCTGTACTTTTCCCTGTAGGTATGCTACAGAAGTAAGTTAAAATTAGCTATAACTAAAGATGTAACAGTTAACAGCAAGTTCACATTTAGCAGTTTGATTTTATTTTTTAAGATTTATTAAACACCTAAAATGCAACCGGAACAGTGAAGCAAATCATAAAAGTTAGGATAAATATAGATCCATTTTCCTTGCAGTCACGCCTCACGGTTGGTATTGCATCATTTTCAGCTTTAGTATTAGGTAGCCTCGCTACATGGACTAGTTGGAAAATGCAGCAAATTTTAGTTGATAGTCATAAATATAATATAGAACAGATTGCCAAGCGTTTACCGCAAGATGTGCAAATTTATAGTGAAATGATGCAACCTGAAACTGGGTTGCAAAAGGCTATTAATAATTTGGCAAATACCAATATATTATTATGGTTAAAAAGTCCCGATAATAAAATTTTAGCAAAATCTACCACTTTAGATTTATTATCTGATAATACGGTAGCTGAATTAATGACTCTGACTAAGATGCCGATTAAACCACAAGTTTACAAAGTGAACCAAAGCTATTTTGTTTTATGTGGTAGTACTGTAAAAGTGCAGGGTAAATTACTGGGTGAGTTATTTGTAGTCAAGGATATTACCCGCGAACAGAAAATGTTTGTCGTAATGGTGCAGAGTTTAAGTATTACTAGTGCTTTGGCAATTATTGTTTTAACTGCTGCGATCGCATTTTATATTAAGCGTTCTCTGCAACCTCTACGCCAGCTAAATCAAATGACTTCTGTGATTTCTGCTGAAGATTTAGGACAAGCACAGCTATATCTTGGTAATGCACCCAGTGAAGTTAAAGAATTAGCTCAAACTTTAACCATGCTGTTATCGCGCCTTTCCCAATCATGGGAACAAGAGCGAGAATTTGTGAGTAATGTTTCTCATGAATTACGCACACCTTTAACGATTGTACATGGTTATTTACAAAGCGTCTTGCGAAGGCAGAATAACTTAACCCAAACTCAACAAGAAGCTTTAGAAACTGCGGCATCGGAAGCTGAACGCACTATCCGCCTGCTACAAGATTTACTTGATTTAGCACGTGCGGATAGCGGTTACTTATATTTTCAAATGAAATATTATGTGCTGAATGACTTAGTTGAAGAAGTTGTGATGATGGCAAAAAAATATAGCGATCGCCCAATTACAATCGAATCAAAAATTTATCCAATTGAGATCAAAGCAGATTATAGTCGCTTTAAACAAGTGTTACTAAATTTAATTGATAATGCCATTAAGTATTCTGATGCTGACACACCGATAATTTTTAAGTTAGATCGGCTTTCAGAGCGAGCTATTATTCAAGTTTGTGACAAAGGTTATGGCATTCCTTTGCAACAGCAAGCACGAATATTTGAGAGATTTTATCGTGTAGATGAATCTCGCTCTCATAATACTGGGGGTTGTGGTTTGGGCTTATCGATTGTTAAGACACTTGTAGAAGGTATGGGAGGTAGTGTCAGTGTGGAATCAAAGTTAAGAGAAGGGAGTATGTTTACAATCAGTTTACCTATATATATATGACAGCACATATACTTTTGGTGGAAGATGAAGTCAAACTGGCGCGATTTGTCGAATTAGAACTTAATAGCGAAGGATACCGAGTAAGTGTTGCCCATGATGGCATTGCAGGCTTGACTCTGGCGCGAGACTCCTCACCAGATTTAGCGATTCTAGATTGGATGCTTCCAGGGTTGACGGGTTTGGAAATTTGTCGGCGTTTGCGAACAACAGGTAGTACAGTACCAGTGATTTTGTTGACAGCAAAAGATGAAGTTAGCGATCGCGTCGCCGGATTAGATGCAGGAGCCGATGATTATGTAGTTAAGCCCTTTAGCATTGAGGAACTATTAGCTAGAATTCGCGCTCATCTCCGGCGCACGCAAGAAACAGACGAGGATTTGTTGCAATTTGAAGATTTAAGCTTAAATCGGCGCACTCGTGAAGTATTTCGGGAAAAACGAAGCATTCAGTTAACAGCAAAAGAATTTGACTTATTAGAATATCTCCTTTCACATCCTCGTCAAGTATTTACTAGAGATCAAATTTTAGAAAAAGTTTGGGGTTACGATTTCATGGGTGATTCTAATATTATTGAAGTATATATTCGTTATTTGCGACTCAAGTTAGAAGAAAATAATGAAAGACGTTTGATTCATACAGTCCGTGGTGTAGGCTATGCACTACGGGAGTAATCGTAATGACTTGGTGATTTCAAGAAAAGCAACATATTCAAGATAAAAGAAAATTATGAAGAAAAAATGGGCTGTTAAACGACTGACAGTAAATCTCACAACCGAGGAAATGAAGAAACTTGAACAATACTGTACTCTCACAGGAAGACCAGCAACAGATGTAATTCGAGAATTGCTCCGAAGTCTTGAGGTTGACAATGCTGAAAACTCTGAGATGGGAACAGCAGACTCAAAAATCACTGTTGGCAGTTCGTTAAAATCACACTAACTATCGACTCGAATATAGCAGACTTCTCACAGAAGTGGGGTAAAGGGGAAAGGATGAAATTTTCCCTTTCCCTTTAACCTTTAACCTTTCTCCAACCGAAAAGCAAAATTTACTTTTGCAAGATATCTAGCGTTTCCTAATCAGAATCAGCTACAGCTTAACCTCACCCCCAACCTCTTGAGAAAAAGAGGGGCTGGGGGTGAGGTTTTGATATGTACTTTATGCACCTGGGAACTTCTATATCCCGCCAAATTAAGGCTTTTACGCCTTTTGCCTTTCCTATGTTTTAACAAGCATCGATTATGGGCATCATAATCCCAGTCCGAATACATCAGCTAGCAGCCAGAAAACTATTTGGCAGCAAGTTTTGCATTTACAAATATAGTATCAACCGATGGTATCTATTTTTAGACCTTATCTCTTTGTTTACCGATATAGTTTGTACGCTGTATTTCTTTTGGGATGCCTACAGATTCAATTGGGAGTAATCTGTAGCGTCGGTATTTGGATATTATCAGAAGCTAAATTACAAGCAGCGCAAGTACATCAGACTTGGAAATCACCTTTAGGATTGACTGAGCAAGTCACCACAGTAAATCCTGAGTCAGCACAATACTCAAAACCACTCCCCTATCGATTAAAATCAGCACCTATTTTGTTGGCGGCACCGGAAAACTTCAATCCTGATTTGCGATTACCACCACCGCTACCCGAACCACCGCAGCAGAATTCTAGTCCGCCATCGCTACCCGAACCACCGCAGCAGAATTCTAGTCCGCCATCGCTACCCGAACCACCGCAGCAGAATTCTAGCCCACCAACAACTGCCACCGAAGCAAAAACGCCGGATGCAGTTCTGGAAAGTATTGATACAGACTATCACTATGAGACAGACAACTTTGGCCAAACAAATTTTTTCCTCGAACCAACAGCTCAGTTTCGATTGAGAAATGGCAATAAAATATTTTTCAAGACAGGTTTTAACTTCTTTGAGCAACGCGGTGTTGAATCAATTACCAATTTTCCTTTGCAAGTTGGATGGCAAGGAAAAATTGGACAAATGACTCTACGAACAGCAGCAGGAGTCGATGTGTTCAATCGTTTACCCACAGCGATCAATCTCAATGTTAAAGTGGATGCTCCCATTTCGCCGCCGCGAGTTTCGTCATCAGGTCGATTGCTATCGGTAGTAATAATATCAGGTAATTTAGAACAAGGGCCTTATAAATCTAATGCTCGAACTTTAGACAATCAAATTACTGCTTGGCGATTTGGGCCTGATTTATACTGGCAGATTGACCGTGACACCAGCTTATTTTCGTCATTGCGTTTGGGTAGTTACAACGATGGTAATTCCGACGTGCAATCTTTTAGTAGGTTAGAGCGCAAGTTCGGACAATTTTCTTTGGCAGCTAACTTATTCACTTGGAGTTACGATCGCGATTTAGAACGCACAAGCGGTTATTTTTCTCCACCAGATTTCCTAGTTTACAACGGTGAGGTAGCTTGGGAGGGAGATATTGCAAAATTCTTACGCTGTCGCCTCGCTGCCAATTTAGGACGGCAGCGACTTAAAGGAGAATTTGACAACGCCAATACCTATCAAACGCGCTGTACGGTAAAACTATCGCCCAGTATAGAAGCAGACTTGGGCTATAGCTTTAGTAATGTCCGCAATCAAGAAACCGGTGGAAGCGGCTACGGTGGTAATTCCTTCACAGGACAGTTGCGGGTCAAGTTTTAACGAAAAAGAATTCAGGAGTCAGGAGTCAGGAGTCAGAATTCAGAATGAATATAGAATCAAGCGCGCTATATATTTTTGATTTTTTGATTTTTGGAAAATTATCAACGGGAGCATCCATTTTCGGCGGATTTACTTTTTTAGATGAACCATATAGTAGGGTTTTCGGAGTATCAAAATTATGTTTCTTCCAAAAGTGGATGCTCCCTTATCAACTTTGACTATCAAATAATTCTTAATTTTAACTTCTAACTTCTAACTCCTGGATTCTGAATTCATCATTCTGAATTCTGTTTTTAAAATCCAAAATGGTATAAGGCTGGAGAATGAAAGCACCATTACCTGATAACGAAACACAGCGACTTGAATCTCTTTTGCAGTATAAAATACTCGACACTCCTTCGGAAGCAGCCTTTGACGACCTCACCCGTTTAGCTTCATATATTTGTGGAACTCCCATTGCCTTAATCAGCTTAATTGATACTAATCGTCAGTGGTTCAAGTCAAAAGTTGGTTTGGATGCCTTACAAACACCCCGTGATTTGGCATTCTGCGCCCATGCTATTCTACAACCTGAAGTTTTTGTTGTACCTAATGCAACAGTTGACGAAAGGTTTGCGACAAACCCTTTTGTCACCTCTGACCCGAATATTCGGTTTTATGCTGGAGTACCGCTAACTAACCCTGAAGGATATGCACTAGGAACACTTTGTGTAATCGATCGTGTACCAAGAAACCTCTCTCCAGAACAAGTTGAAGCATTACGAATTATTGGTCGCCAGGTAATTAAGCAACTAGAAATGCGCCGCAATTTAGCAAGTTTGGTATTGGCAAGTGATACACGCAAACAGTCCCAGAAGACACGCAAACAATTTTTTCAAAGGATAGCTGGAGGGTTTGGATTAGCATCGGCAGTTTTAGTTTTGATTGGCATAATTTCTTATCAAAACACATGTATATTGATTAATACGAATAAGCAAGTACAAATAACCCAAGAGAAAATCAATCAACTAGAAGAATTACTGTCTGAGATGAAAGATGCTGAGACTGGACAACGTGGTTACATCCTCACTGGACAAGAAAGTTATCTAGAACCTTATCAAGCAGTAGTTGGAAACATCGATCGCAAAATTGTAAAACTGAAAAATTTCATCGCAGATCAACCTAACCAACAAAAGCAGTTCGCAACCCTTGAATCTCTGATAGCTGCAAAACTTGCCATACTCAAGCAGACTATATACCTACGTCAAAATCAGGGATTCGAGGCGGCGTTGCAGGTAATCCAGACAAATCAAGGAAAACATCTCATGGATGATATCCGCAAGATCGTTCATGAGATAGAAAATCAGGATAGAAGGTTGCTTCAACAGCAGTCACAAGCTGCAAAAGCCAGTGCTAACAACACAGTTTTGACACTGGCGATCGCGATTTGTTTAAGTTTTTTGATTCTGGCTATAGTCTACTACTTTATTTACCGTGAAGGAAAAGAGCGGAAATTAACAGAAGAAACACTGAATCAAGAACGCAACTTTATCTCAACAGTCCTGAATACAACCAGCGCTTTGGTAATAGTTCTTGACACAAAAGGGCAAATCGTTCGCTTCAATCAAGCTTGCGAACAAATTACTGGTTACTCATTTGATGAAGTGAAAGGAAGGCATTTCTGGAACCTGTTTCTACTTCCTGAACAGGTAGAGCCGATTAAAGCAGTTTTTGAGCAGTTGCGATCTGGTGAAGCGCCCATAGAATACGAAAACTATTGGGTAACAAAGGATGGTAGTCGGCGGCTCATTTCTTGGACTAACACTACCTTGAAAGACTATGAGGGGCACGTTGAATACATTGTTGCTACAGGTATTGACATCAGCGATGTCTTTGAGGAACTTCGCTTACGCCAACGAACTGAACAGCATCTGAAAGCAGAGTATGTTACAACCCGGATCTTAGCAGAGTCAACCACAATCAACGAAGCCATGCCCCAAATTTTACAAGGAATTTGCGAAAGTTTGGGATGGGATTTTAGTGAATTTTGGATGCTAGATGGGCGAGCAAATCTACTGTCTTTGCTAAATTCATGGTATAAAATCTCCTTTGAGATGCAAGAGTTTGACATCCTCAGTCGGCAGATTACATTTGCACCAGGAATTGGGCTGCCTGGTCGTGTCTGGGCTAGTCTTGAACCTGTTTGGATTGCTGATGTCGTTAAAGATCGGAGTTTTATCCGCTCTCAAATCGCTGCCGAAGCACAACTGCACGGAGCTTTCGGTTTTCCGATCTGTAGTGGTAAAAAAATCATCGGTGTCATTACCTGCTTTAGCCATAAAATCCAGCAAGCTGACCCAGATTTGGCAAAAGTCATGAATTTGATTGGCGAGCAAGTAGGGCAGTTTATTGAGCGCAAGCAGGCAGAAGAACAACTGCAACGCCAAAACTTGCGATCGCAACTATTTACTGAAATCACGCTCAAGATTCGTCAGTCTTTGCAAATCAAAGAAATTCTCCAAATCACTGTCACCGAGGTTCAAAAAATTCTCCATAGCGATCGAGTTTTGATTTATCAGCCTTTGGCTGATGGCTCTGGAGCTACCGTGGTTGAGGCAGTAATTTCTGGCTGGCTAGCAATTAAAGAGAAAGAGCTAGTCAATGCTTACTTTCAAGCTGAATACATCCAGCAGTACTATCTACAACAGTACCGTCAAAAACCGAATCTGGGGCTTGCTGAATTGGATATAGCAGAAGTCCAAAAAAACCATCTCGAATTACTGCAACAATTTGGAGTCCAGTGTAATTTAGTCATACCCATTCTTGTCAAAGAAGAACTCTGCGGTTTGCTGATTGTCCATCAGTGCGGCAGTTCCCGCCAATGGTCTAGTTTTGAAACTCATCTTTTACGGCAAATAGCTGACCAAGTAGGTATTGCTTTAGCCCAAGCCCAAATGTTAGATGCAGAAACTCAACAACGACGAGAACTCGAAATTGCTCGTCACCAAGCTGAATTAGCCTCCCAAACCAAAAGTGCCTTTTTGGCCAACATGAGCCATGAAATTCGGACTCCGATGAATGCTGTGCTGGGGATGACAAGCTTAATGTTAGAAACTCCCCTAAATTCCGAGCAGCGGGATTTTATGGAAACAATTCGCATTAGTGGTGATGCTCTCTTAAGCCTGATCAACGAAATTTTGGATCTTTCCAAACTAGAGGCTGGGGAAATGGCACTAGAAACTCTAGATTTTGACTTATCTACCTGTGTAGAAGAAGTATTGGAATTATTGGCTCCCTCTGCCCATCATAAGGGATTAGAAATTGCAGGATTAATTTACAGCAACGTCCCCACCCACCTCCAAGGCGATGCCGGCCGCTTGCGACAAATTCTCATGAACCTGATTAGCAATGCAATCAAGTTCACCAGCAAGGGTGAGGTAGTATTACGAGCAGAATTGCGATCGCTTTCCTTGACTACAGCTACTATCTATTTTGCGATCGTAGATACCGGTCTTGGCATTACCCCTGAAGATCAATCCAAACTCTTTAAGCCATTTACCCAAGTAGATGCTTCCACCACCCGGAAATATGGCGGCACAGGTTTGGGATTAGCCATCTGCAAGCAACTGGTAAGCTTGATGGGAGGAGAAATGGGTGTAGAAAGTCGCTTGGGAAGAGGATCTAAGTTTTGGTTTGAAGTAACTCTTGCCATGCAACTTGACTCTATTTCTTTAGAAGGCGAACGCGAACTTTTGCTCAATCGCCGCTTGTTAGTGGTGGATGATAATGCTACTAATCGCAAAATCATCTACCATCAAGCTACTCGTTGGGGAATGCTGGTGGATCAAGCTGCTTCGGCTACTACTGCCCTCAAAGCTATTCAAGAAGCCGCCAAGCAAAAAAATTTATATGACATAGCTGTGATTGATATGCAGATGCCAAAAATAGATGGCATGACTTTAGGAGAACAAATTAAAGCAAATTCTGCGATCGCTGGGCTACCTTTAATTATGCTTACCTCTACTAATCAACGCGATGAAATCCATCGAGCGCTAAAAATAGGATTTGCGGCTTATTTAGTCAAACCTATTAAGCCGTCCCGGCTCCTCGATGCGATCGTGACTATTTTAGGAACGCAGCCAGAAGAAGAGTCAGAAGTCAGAATTCAGGACTTAAAACTGAAAAATTCTGAAAAAAACCGCAACTATTATTGTGACTCCTCTAAACTTAGAATTCTCTTGGCTGAAGATAATTTGGTGAATCAGAAAGTTGCTTTGAAGCAACTCCAAAGTCTAGGTTATAGCGCTGATGTTGCTGGTAATGGGAAAGAAGTTTTGCAGCTATTAGAAAAAATTCCCTACGATTTAATTCTGATGGATTGCCAAATGCCAGTTCTTGATGGTTTAGAAACTACAAAAGAAATTCATCGTTGGCAAGAAAGCTACTTTGCTAGTGGTTATCGTCCGGTAATAATTGCAATGACAGCTAATGCCATGAAAGAAGACCAGCAAATGTGTCTAAATGCCGGAATGGATGACTATTTGAGCAAGCCAGTAATCAAAGAAAAATTGGCGGCAGCACTAGAGCGTTGGGGAAATGTGATATTCGAGGCAAAAGAAACAACTGCTACAGAGCAAACAGTTTCTACAACAGATGTCGGTGCAGTTAACCTCCCAATTGATTGGGAACGCTTACACCAACTATCGGAAAACAACCCAGAATTTGAATTGGAACTACTGCAAATATTTGTTGAGGATATTCAACCTCGTCTAGAGTTAATTAAAATAGCGATTGCAGCTCATGACTTTGAGCAAATAATACTTCAAGGTCATCAAATTAAAGGTTCTAGTGCCAATATGGGAGTTACAACCATGCATCTGGCAGCCGAAAAACTAGAACAATTAGCTTATAACCAAGAGCGTCGAGGTTCTAGTAACTTAATCGTAGAGCTAGAAGACTTTATTAAACGCATCCAAGATTTTTTGAATTGTCAAGATGGTAACGCCACAACCTGAAATAATAATATTTATTAATAAATTCACTGGCTCAACACTTATTTTACATTTCTCATTACTAATTTCCTCTTTTACAGATAGAAATTGTCAGCGATTGGGAATAATAACAAAGTATATTCGGTGAGTTAGCTGCATCATAAGCTAAGAATTTTTAGCCTAAATGTCAGTTAAATACATCATCTATTATTCCCAATTGATTCTCAACAAGTGAGGTTTTTCTAATGAGTCAGATGAGTAGAGACGATGTACGAGAAAGACTTGGTAATATCGATCAGATCCGCGATATTATTCTTGGAACCCAGCTAAGAGAGTACGAAAATCGATTTAGCAAGCTGGAGTCAGATGTATCTCTCCTGCAACAACAGACACGATTGCATGTCGAGCAACTCAAGTCCAACTTTTCGGCCGAACTAAAAGCGGGATTTGAGTCGCTGGATAAAAAGCTGAAATCACTGAACCTCGCAACTCAAGAAGAAACTCTTGACTTACGGCAACAGGTTGATAGACTTAATAAAAAGTTCTCTAGCAGCGTTCAGTCGCTTGATGAAACCTTAGATAGCCAAACTACCTCGATTCGAGATGAAATTTTTCAAACTAAAGTCCAATTACAAGATGATGTTACGGCATTACGGGATCTGATTTTAGAAGAAATAGATCGACGTTTCTCACAGCTGACAGACACGAAAGTTTCTAAAGACGATATGGCTGAAACTTTGTTTGCCTTGGGAATGCGTCTGAAAGAAACTGAATTTATTCCTAAATTGCGAGAAGCAGCCAATGAACGCAGCGATGAATATACTGCTGTACCGCTTCTAGAAACTACAAAGTTATCAAAAGTAAGTGTTAACTCACTCTAACAGTACAGCAGAGTTACATTCATAATCAAGTCAGAAAGTAAAGAGATATGAAGGAGATAATGACTCCAAACTCATAACCTCTAACTCACAACCTCTAACTCAGCACTCTAAAAAGGATAACTCAGGTGGAAAATTCGGTTTCTCAATCTGTTGAGTTGAAGTCAGAAACAGCTGTGCAGCTTGACAATTTGCTGCATTTGCTTATCGAACTCAAAATTATCGAATCCCCTGAGCAATCTCCTTTATTACCATCAGAAACTGATAATAGTAATGAGTATATTCCAGAAAAAATTGAATTACTGCAACTTCCTCCAGTGACATTAGAAGTATGTGAAGCTTATTTAGAATCGGATTTTAATTTTCCTCAAGATATATCTAATTACTCACAAACTACTCAAGAAGAATTAGAAGAATCTATTGGAATATTTACAGAATTTGAGGAAAAATTAGACAACTCAGAAGATATATTGCAAAAATTACGGGAGATATTAGTCGGATATGAGCTAACAGAAATAAACAATATTACAGATAATTTGGAACAAAAATTAACAAAAATAGAGCATCAAATTTACGATCCTAAAGAGTTAATAAATCTACTACTACCGTGGATTTCTGAACTTTTAAGGCTGAAGATTACAGAGTCAAGAGAGGAAATTGTCCAAATAATTGCTCCGATCGTTGATGAGATTATCCGCAGTCGCACTGAACAAAATAAAATTAGTATGAGTACAGCGATCGCACCTGTAATTCCTCTAGCTATTTCCCAGCAAATTATTATAGCTCCAGAAGAAGTTTCAGATGCGATCGCTCCGGCAATGGGACGAGCCATAAAAAAGCAAATTGAAATTGAGCAGAATATCGTGGTGGATGCACTCTACCCAGTTATTGGTAGTACCATAGCCAAATATATGGCAGAGACAATCCGTGCCATTAACCGACAAGTTGAAGAAACCCTCAGCGTTGAAGGTATTAAACGTAAAATTCGTGCCAAGCTACAGGGAGTTTCAGAAGCAGAATTAATTCTTAAAGAAGCTCTGCCATTTACAATTCAAGCCATTTTCTTGATTCATAAAACATCTGGTTTAGTTATCTCAGATATTCAGCACTCTCATGTAGAGCAGCTAGAGGCTGAAATGGTAGCAGGAATGCTGACAGCAATTCGTAGCTTTGCCAATGATTGTATCAATCAATCTGGAAGCATAACAGAATTAGATGCAATTGAATATGGAACATCTAAAATAATTTTAGAAGTTGCCGGATACTGTTATTTAGCGATTGTTGTGCGAGGAGAACCAAGCAAAAATTTTATTTGGAAAATGCGGCAAACATTCAGCAAAATTATAAAAATACATGGTAATATAATTGAAAAGTTTGACGGCGATCCAGATTTAATTCCTATTGAAATTCATACACTTCTAGAAGAGCTAAAGAATTCAGATATTCCGGATAAAAAGAAAGCGAAAATCTCGCCACTACAGATATTAGTCTTAACATTTATCGGTACCATTTTAATTCCTTGGGGTATTTGGCAATACCGTAGTGGAGTTATACATACCATTGAAAATCAAGCTTCGTTGGCTCTAACTTCTGTTCCAGAACTAGCCGTATATCGGCTCACTGTACAAGTAGAACACGACAAAATAAAACTAACAGGACGATTACCTAATCAACTTCTTCGCCAGAAAGCCGAGCAAACTGTCAAAATCACTTCTCCTAATTGGTTGATTGACAATCAAATTTTATTAGTAGAAGTACCAGCAGATCCCGTATTAGCTGCTGCTGAAGTCAAACGAGTTACAGCAGTTTTAAATCAGACTAACGATATAGCAATTTCCGCTCAATATATCGCTGGTAAAGTAGCTGTTGAAGGAACTGTCAGCCAAATTGTAGATGCTCAGATTATTGCAAATGCATTTGCACAAATTCCCGGCGTCAAATCTGTGTCTAGTGCGGTGCGAGTAGAACCCCCACAGATTGAAGTTCGATTTTACTTTCAACCCAACTCAGCTAATTTAATGAGAACAGATTTAGCGTACAAGGTTCAACAGGTCAAGTTTTTCCTCGAACAGCACCCAAATAAGCATTTAAAAATCATTGGTTATAGTGACCGTACTGGCGCGAACAAATCTCAAAAATTGGCACTGGCGCGAGCAAAGGCTGTACAACAAGCACTGATTAAATTAGACATCAAGCCATCTCGTCTACAGGTCATTGGTAGGACAAATTTACCACCAGGAATTGATGAAACTCAACCTTTGTGGTTAAGTCGTTGTGTCGCTCTAGAAGCGATAAACAAGCAATTTTAAGTTTATAGTAGTTATGATTTTGATAAAACATTCTCTACTTTCCTTAAACTATGTCTACAATCTCTAAAAAAATATGCTTATTTGGTGATTTTGGTGTTGGGAAAACTAGTCTGATTCGCCAATTTGTAGAGTGTCAGTTTAGTGATGAATATCTTTCAACTGTAGGAGTAAAAATTTCTCGAAAATTGGTTACTATTTCAAAACAAGAGCTACTTGTTGAACCAAACTTACAGTTAATAATTTGGGATATTGAAGGTAGTAATAAGTTTAAAGCAGTTGCTAAAAATTATTTTCAAGGTTCTAAAGGTGCTGTGATAGTCGGTGATGTGACACAAGCAGAAACCCTCAATCATATCCAAGAGCATATTCAAACTTTTTTAGCTGTTAATCCTAACAGCTATATTGTTGTTGCACTGAACAAATCAGATATGATTGCAGCCGAATATTTAGAAAAAATTCGGGAAATGCATCAATTTACTAATCAAGCTAATATATTAGACACTTATGTAACCTCAGCTAAAACTGGTAATAATGTTGATAAAATATTTCAAGCTTTAGCCACTCGTTTAATTTAATTAAGATGAATTCATTTTTTACAAACCTATTAGCTGTATGTGGCATTGAATATTTGATAATTGATGAAAACTTAAAAATTATAGAGATGTCTTTGGGATTAAATCATTTTGCCGAGCTTCCTAATGAAGTAAAGCTAGGTCAGGATGTTCGGATTGTGTTTCCAGAATTAGAGGGACTGGAAGATGTTTTTGATGCAATTCTCCAGGGAGAACAAGATAATTTTGAATTAAAAGGAATTATGCGATCGCCAGATACATCTTCTCCTTTATATATTGATATTCGGATTACGAATAATCTCCAAGAAGACCATTATAAAAATCGACTAACCATTGTTGTCGAAGATGCGACAGAACGGATGGTGCTTGAGCAATCTTTATTTCAAGGTGCAAATGAAGCAAATCTTTTATTACGTAACTTAAAGGCTTCTAAACAATACATCGATCAAATTGTGACATCAATGGCGGATGCCTTGTTAGTGACAACGCTATCAGGCGAGATCAAAAAAATGAATTATGCCGCACAAATCTTATTGCAATACAACGAAATAGAACTCATCGGTCAACCGATTGCAAAAGTTATTGAAGAAGCCAATAAATATCCATTGATAATTGATGATATTGATATATCCCACAGTCAAGACATAAATTTTTTAGTAAAAGAAGTAGAAACCGTTTGTTATACCAAAAGTGGTAAAACAATTTCAATAGCTTTTTCATCCTCAATTGTCAAGACACAAATTGAACATTTTCAAGGTTATGTTTACATTTTGCGAGATATGACTGAACGAAAGCAGGCAGAACTTGCTAAACAGGAATTCTTAGCAATGATTAGCCATGAAGTTCGGACTCCCATCGCATCGGTAATTGGTATGGCCGGTTTGTTGCAATATACTGAATTGACTGCTGAACAGCAAGATTTTGTTGAAACCATTTACACCAGTGGAAATTCCTTACTCAAAATTATTAACGATTTCCTTGACTTCTCCAAAATCCAATCGGGTAACTTAGAACTCGAAGAGGAACCTTTTGCTTTGCGAAATTGCATTCATGAGGCTCTTTATCTGCTTGCACCTACAGCTAGAGAAAAAGGTTTAAAACTCACATTTTTAGATAGTCCTCAACTTCCTACTATGATTGTGGGAGATATCACCAGACTGCGCCAAGTCTTGATTAATTTAATCAGTAATGCGATTAAATTTACCGAAACTGGAAGTATAGAAGTTTCAGTTATAATCCGCAAGAATAGCGATATTAATCATTCTTCTACTGCAAATCCTGACGAAATTCAGTTTAGTATTAAAGATACAGGCATTGGAATTCCACGCGATCGCCTAGAGCGTTTATTTAAAGCTTTCAGTCAAGTTAACTCCTCCATTACTCGACAGTATGGCGGTACTGGCTTAGGTCTTGCTATCTGTAAGCAACTGTGCGAGTTAATGGGTGGCAGAATTTGGGTTGAAAGTGAGCTGAATGCAGGTAGTACATTTTACTTTACGATTGCCGCTTCTGTGATTTCAGAGGAGTCAGCAGCAGCCAGTGTGGTCTTTTCCCAACAGGAGATACCAAAAGCGATCGAGTCTTTACAAGTGGAGCAACTGGCGTTTAGAAGTCATGAGTTATTCAGCGTCCCCGCGTCTTCTTCCCCGTCTCCTGACCTATATAAATTAAGAATCCTTTTAACTGAAGATAACCTGGTGAATCAGAAAATAGCCTTGAAGCAACTCAAAAGTCTAGGCTACAGTGCTGATGTTGCTAATAATGGAAAAGAAGCGTTGCAACTATTAGAAAAGATTCCTTATGATTTAATTCTGATGGATTATCAAATGCCGATTCTCGACGGTTTAGAAACCACAAAACAAATTCATCGTTGGCAAGAAAGCAGCTTTGCTAGTGGTCGTCGTCCTGTAGTAATTGCAATGACAGCTAATGCAATGAAACAAGACAAACAAATGTGTTTAGATGCTGGAATGGACGACTATTTGAGCAAACCGGTGATGAAAGAAAATTTGGCTGCGACACTAGAGTATTGGGGAAATGTAATATTCAAGGCAAAAGAAACAGCTGCCACAGAGCAGACAGTTTCGACAACAGATGTTGGTTCAGCTGAACTCCCAATTGATTGGGAACGCTTGCATCAACTTTCAGAAAATAACCCAGAATTTGAATTTGAACTACTACAAATATTTGTTGAAGATATTCAACCTCGTCTAGAAGTCATAAAAATAGCGATCGCAGATTGTGATTTTGAGCAAATAGCGCTCCAAGTCCATCAAATTAAAGGTTCTAGTGCTAATATGGGAGTTACAACTATGTATCTGGCAGCAGAAAAACTAGAACAATTAGCGATCGAGCAAGAGCGTCGAGGTACTATTAACTTAATTGTAGAGTTAGAAGATTTTATTAAACGCATCCAAGAGTTTTTAATCATCAGTCAGTAGTCACAATTTCCCTACCATAATCATAGGCATTTTTTGTAATATTTACTAATAAATAAACAGTAACGATTATCTACTGTCGGCTCATAACTCAATTTGTCGGCAATGGCGGACATAATTTTTAAACCCCGCCCGCGCTCTCGATTGTTATCTTCAAATTCAGATATTTGGCGCAATTGCTGTTCTAAGTCAAATGGTTCGCCTTGAGACCAGATGCGAATTTCTATGTATTCATCTAATCGCACAGCTTCCATCTCAATTGGAGTTTCAATAGGTAAGTTTTTGTGGGCATGTTCGACAATGTTAGTAAAGCCTTCCATCATCAGCGTTTGACATTGCCACCAAATTTCTTTATCGAGAATAGGTGGTTGATTCATCTGCTCGAACCAAGACAAAACTTGAGGTGAAACTGTCAAATCTGTGTTGACTTGGAGATAAATTTTATTATTCACTTCTTAACTAATAAAATATCGTGGAATCATCATATTCGTTAATTAGTTTATTTAATTTGAGTATTTTTACTATACATTAAAAACTAAATTGCATATAACTTAAATTAAAGCAACTATTTATCAATCATTTTACTTAGTAAACTGTAATTTATGTTTAAAATTCTAGTTATTGATGATGACCCGACAGTGCGAGCAGTACTGAAAAGCACACTCCAAAGGCAGGGTTATGAGACTACTGTAGCTAGCAATGGTGAAGAAGGAATTATCCAAGCACAACTGCTACATCCTGCCCTGATTATCTGTGATTGGATGATGTCACAGGTAGATGGGTTAGAAGTGTGTCGTCGAATTAGAACAGATCCAGAATTGGCAACTACTTTTTTTATTCTATTGACAGCTAGGGGAGCAGCTCGAGGAGAGGAGGAAGATAGAGTTAGAGGGCTTGATGCGGGAGCGGATGAGTTTATCTCCAAACCAATAGAGATGAATGAATTGAAAGCACGGGTAAGAGCAGGACTAAGGTTACACCAGCTAAATCAGGATTTGCAAAGTCAAAAGCAAGCTTTGGAGACACTCAATCAGGATTTGCAAACTCAAAAGCAAATTTTGGAAGCCGAATTGGCTGAGGCCGCTGATTATGTGCGATCGCTTTTACCCTCACCCCTTGTAGGAGCAGTAACTACAGAAAATCTGTTTATTCCCTCAGCGCAGCTAGGGGGTGATTGCTTCGACCATTATTGGATTGACGAGGATCATTTGGCAATTTATTTGTTAGATGTATCTGGTCATGGGGTGGGTTCAGCCCTCCTATCGGTATCCGTACAGAATGTTTTGCGATCGCAATCTCTACCAAACACTAACTTTTGTCAACCAAGTGAAGTCCTAAAAGCTCTCAATCATGCCTTCCAAATGAGTAAGCACGGTGATAAATACTTTACAATCTGGTATGGAGTTTATCACCGCCTTAAACGTCAACTCATTTATGCCAACGCCGGACATCCACCAGCTTTACTGTTATCTAATACCTCCACAAACAATATCGAAGTTAAACAGCTAACTTCTTTAGATTTACCAATTGGCTTTTTGCCTGAAGTCAAATTTGAGGATGCTGTTTTTCAGGTTGAAGAAAACAGCACTTTATACATTTTTAGTGATGGTGCTTATGAAATTAATCAGTCAGATGGTAAAATTTGGGGGATCGATGCATTCATTGACTTACTAACCAAATATAGTCAGAATACCTGTAATCTCAATCAACTCTTAGCAAAAATTCTCACCTTAAAAACTCAAGATAATCTTGATGATGACTTATCTTTAGTCAAAGTTAACTTTGGTTAGAATAGTCAGTTATGCATACTTACATTTGAATTTTTTAACAGCTTATTGTGTTGCTAATACTTGACGATAAAAGTCATCTTTGTCAGCAAAGGTTTGAAAAATTCTATCCATTTTAGTTAGTTCAAACAACATTCTAACTTGATCGCTGATTGAACAAACAAACAGTTTAGCTTTAGCATTTCTTACCATTTGCATTGCTGATACTAAAGCACCTAAACCAGAGCTATCAATAAACTTTACTTCTTTCATATCAATTAACAAAATATCAGCGCCATTTGCCAGCATACTGCTAACTTCACGACGTAATTCATTACCTCTAATTCCATCTAAAATTCCAGATATTTCTAGTACTTTTACGCTCAAATTCATGGTTTTATTCCCCCATTATGGTAGTTATATTTTGGCATTGAATTAAGGCAAACCGCAATAGAGAAACTATGTAATTAGCTTGGTTTTACTACTGGCTGATGACTATTATTTGCGATTGCCATAAAAAAGCTAGCATCGACCCATTGCCGAGAAATTTCAAAAGCTTCAAAATAGCCATCTTTTTGACCTAACTCACGTGCCCAGAAGCGAGAGAGAACAAGTATGGCATCAAGTTGCATAAATGCTTTATTTAACTCTGATTCATAACAACCGATCGCTGCAACTTTTTCCTCAATTACAGAGGTGATATCCACAAAAAAGTTGGGTTCAAAACCACGCAAAAAAACAGGTGGTGCTGAATACCACAAAGGTATATTTTTGCGGGTAGCAACATTAGAAACTGCGATCGCACACACTTCATGATCTCTATGCCCATATTTTTCAGGTTGTGGTGCGTGAGTAATAATCAGATCCGGTTGCCAACGCCCAAGAGCTTCTTCAGTAACTTTAATCACTGCTTGTGTGGAGAAATTGCACTCCTCAAGTGCATGAAACTCATAAGCTGCACCAATGATTTTACCAGCCGCATCCGCTTCTTGATGACGTGTACCCTTAACAGGCGAACTAGAAAGACCGCCATCAGTCAAAATTAAGCAACGAACATTCCATCCTGCCTTAGACATCAGACTGAGAGTACCAGCAGCAGGTAGAACTTCATCATCAGCATGAGCATAAATTGTTAAGACAGTTCGCTGACCAAAGTTTTTTAAGTCTAAATGAGTGTTCATAGCTGTTTTTTTCTAGGCTGGATTTATAAGTCATACCAATTTAAAAAAAAAATGCAACAGATACATACTCCCAAACCTTTGTTATGTCTGGTTTTCTTAATTTTGAATTTTGAATTGATATCAGTAGTCATCTTCCTTCTGCTCGCTCCTCTTATACCAATTTGAAAAATGATTGCGACAGATGGAAAACTGAAACACTTATCCAATTGAGATTTCACAATCCAAAATCTAAAATCTAAAATCCAAAATGGTATTACTTACCTTTTAACCTCTTTTGGAGGCTGCCAAACAGATGCACGGATGATCGCCCACAAAAGAAATAAATTATAAATAGCCCATGCACCATTGAGCAGGTGAACATCAGGATTATTTAAATGGCCAATAGCGAATCGGTAAAGGCTCCATAACATCCCCAAGATGGTAAGGATAAAAACAACCAACTGCGGCCAAACAAGCCGGAGATAAATCCCGGATTGCCGCTGCTTAGGTGTGACTTGGAAATTGAGTTTTTGTCCTGTGAACACACTCCATACAGCTTGGATTAATAAGGGAAATAAAGCGATCGCATATTGTTCCGAACGCCATACTTCTCTAGCTGGAATACCCCAAGTAGCTGTAAGGAAAGTCAGACGGTTAATAATAAAAGCTGGGAAAAAGTGTATGGCAAAGTCAGACCCGTAGCTTCTAACTGGAACAATGTCTGTAAAAAAATAGATAATTGGACAAGAAATAAAAACCAGAGTTGCAAAACCAGAAAAATAACTATACATCGTCTTGAAATATTGCAACCTTTGCCAAAACGTCAGCCCTGATTTTGTCAGTGGATTTTCCCTCACTAGCACTTGGATAGTTCCTTGTGCCCAGCGTAACCGCTGTTTTAGAGTAGAACTGAGATCGTCTGGTGCTAAACCTTCTGCCAAAAGTTCATTGTGGTAAATAGATTTCCAGCCAGCACTATGCAGACGCATGGCTGTATTCATATCTTCAGTAATGCTATTACTGGATACCCCACCAACTAAATCAAATTCATCTAAACGTTTTTCATCTTTGGCAAATTCATCAGCAAAGTTTTGCAGTCCTACACTAACTAATGCTTCACGTCTGAGAATCGCATTTGTGCCTGTATAAAACGCAGCATTCATGCCATCTTTGCCTTGTTGAAGTGGCCCATAAAATAAATTTGCTCGATGTCCAAAAGGATCGCCTGGAGGAATATTGTAAAAATCCTGGCGGGTCTGTACAAAAGCAATTTGATTCTGTTCGTATTTTCCGATTAAAAGATTATAGGTGTAAAAATAAGGCAGAACTCGCTTGAGAAAATTTCGCTTGGGAATATGGTCAGCATCTAGAGTAACAATAAAATTTCCTGACGTTTCTCCAGAAAAAATTGCATAATTGATGTTGCCTGCTTTGGCATGATGTGCAACACCAGGCGTCTTCGGACGAGCAATGTAACGAAAACGAGCCAGATCAACTAGTTCTAGTTCTTTTTTGTAAATAGCTTCTTCTAAAGCTTTCCGTTCTATAATTAGGCGATCGCGTAGCGTCTTTGTCGGATAATCGCTAATACTGGGATGAGTCGGAGGTAGCCAAAGAATCAGCGATCGCAAACTTTGCAAAAATCCAACCGCAGGCTGATTCACCACTGATTCTGATGATGTTTGCAGCCATTGTTCGGCCGCTTGAGTATTAGGTGTCAGATTTTCCAGTTGCTTCAAACGCTCCAACAATCCAGCATGTTCTGCATCAATCCGTTCCGCTTCTAGCTGTAATTGTGGGGACTGCAAATCTTGAATACACAATCTTTCTGTCATCGCTCGCATCTCAGCCGAATTCCCATCATCCAGCACATAAACGCGTAACTTGATGGGCGGATAATCCATTGCTAAGGCAGCTTTGGCAGTTTCTTCGACAATTTCCGACGGCTCATTGTAACAGGTTACAAATACATCCACTGTTGGCCAGTCGGCTCTGGGTATAGGTGGGGTCATCTGGTCGAGAGACTTAATTTGTCTGACTAAAGGTCGCCACAACCCAATTACAAACATGACGCCACCGAAATAACTGTAAATCTCGGCTATCAGTAAAGGAATAGAAATCCAGAGGGCATCAAAATTGATCGAATGGGTGACGCGCCATTGCAAATACCAGATACCAAAAATTAAATTGATTTCTGCTAAATAACGAAATAACAGCGTTCTTTTTTTGAGTAATGAGCGGCTGTTACCAGGAAAGTTTGTTAGAGAAACTGAAGTCATCTTAGTACCAATAGTTAATGTATCTGCATCCTCATCAAAATAAGTATTCCCTAGTTAAATTTGCGACTAACAAATTTTCTCGATCGATCCAAAATTGGCGTTGCTGCATTGAGCTACAAATCTAGATGTAGAGACGTAGCATTGCTACATCTCTATAAGGATTTTGGATTACTAGGACTTATACAAAACTACAGACTGTAGGGGCAATTTTATGAATTGCCTTTACCAGAAAATCAGGGTTTTGGTTGTGTTATTTTGTGCCAGTTACAAAATGAGTCTTTTCACTATCTGAAACCCAGTAACTTCCAGAACTATCAGAAGTTAACTTGGTTTGTTGTGTGGCGCTGTTTGGTAGACCTCGCCCAGAATTTCCCTTAGCAACTGTCTGCCACCAAAGGGAGTTCATAGTAGTAATCGGACGAATTAAGGGTTGTCGATTTGTCACATTGTATAGTAGGGATTGCAAAATCATACTGTTGGTGCTGCTGGTGAAACCAACTGCTGTTTTGCCGGTGGTTTCGTAGAAGCCCTCATAAAATCCAATTAATGGATTGTACAAGTCAGTCGTTCCTTCTTGTAACTGTTGACTATACTTATTGTCTGGAAGCAGGGCATTATAGGCAAAAGCCACTGCTGTACTTACCAATCGCCCCTTTGGTACTGGTTGACCATCATCTCCTAAAGCTACCCAAGACTCCCCTTGTCCAGTAATTGTACTGTGGACAGTGTAAGGTTTACGATCGATCAAGGTTGTGGCTGAGGCTGTGAGCGTGCCGGTGCGACGGTAACGTTCAGCTTGTGCTTGAAAAATTGGTTCAAAGAGCGATCGCATTTTTGGATCTAATCCAAACTCCAATCCATAGAGTACAAAAGGATTGCTAACTGTATATTGGTTAACTTTGGAGTTAGTATCTGTGCGATGGCGTTGAATTGGGACTTTTAATCCCTCCACTGAGGCAGTTTGATATTCACCCCCAACAGCAGAACGATCGAGATTGAACCCCCATAATTGAAAAGCACGAGCGGCATATTCCTCATAACCCAAGCGGATTTCTGGGTTAACGCGGGTGAGATATCGTCCATCTTCCTCTTTGGTAACGGTGGCACTGGAGAGAATACCTTCACGCACCACACGCAAGTATGACCAATCCAGCACAATTTTATCTACAGCAGCCGTGTATTCTGGATGACAGCTTTTTAAGTTGTAAAGCGCTGCCAGCATTCTACCCAAATCTAAAGCTGACCAACCGTTGCCTTCAGGAACTGGATTGCCACCATAATCGATTGGTTGGAGCGATCGCGTATCATAACTCCGACTTGGCAATTCCCCAGCAAATAACGGTAACTTTGTCAAAGCTCCTAAAAGATGGCGGGTGCGCTGGTCAAATTCTTTAGGGGTAATTGTATCGAGCGATCGCGCTGCATGGAGTGCTGCCAGATAATCTCCCAATCCCCAGAGGGTTGCACCTTTGAAATCACTGCGATCGTCTATTAGCCCACTCTTAGCATGATAATTTGCTTGGAAGTATCGCCAAGCCGCCTCTGCATAGCGCCGTTCAACAAGCGTTAGCGATCGCTCTAGTTTCAGCTTAGATGATGACTGGGGACTATCCACTGGTGGAATAGGTGCAACAGCAACTTCTGTAGGTTTAGAAGTTGCGATCGGAGTCGTAACAGTAGAATTTGGTTGATTTGCAGGAGTTGCACCAGAGGCATTTTCACTGGGTTTGCTAGTAGAATTCGGTTGATTTGAGGATGTTGCAGAAGAAGCATTTTCACTAGGCTTGCTAGTAGACACATTCGCAGAAGCCGAAGCAATTAAAGGGTGATTTCCCTTAGCCTTGTAGTATAAAATCTCCAAAATTAACCCATTCGTATTACCTGTTAAAGCTTTATTGGGTTGTTTTGATTCTTCATAGATGCCAGCATAGTAACCGCTATCATCAGGACTGCGAAGATCCTTGACTGCATCAAAAACTTTTTGGGCATAAGCATTATCTGGAAATAGATAGCGCCAGCCAAAAGCAGCTTTTGTACTGAGGCTGCGAAACTGTGGGTAAGGTTGATTGGTATCGGTAATAGTTGCCCAGTTTGTACCGTTGGCGTAAACGGTGTTGTAGAGAAAATAAGGTGCTTGGTCGATATTATCTTCTGTTACCGCAGTTAACTGACCTGTGGTATCAAACCGCCGTTTTTGCACATCTAAAACCCTGGCAGCAAAATCAGCTAATTCACCTTGCAAGCCAAATTCAATCCCATCAAGGATATAAGACTCACTCACAACGTAATTATTAGCGTTGGTGCTTTGAAAGTCACGGCTATCAACAGGGATTTGCACACCATTAATTTCGACTAACTTAAATGGTTCTAAAGCAATAGCTTTGGGTGCTGAGAAACCCCAAAGTTGATAACCCCTAGCGCCGTATTCTTCGTAGCCGAGTCGTCCCTCTTGCACTAGTAAGGTTTTGTTGTCAGGGAGAACAGTCGCGCCATAAAGTTGTCCGTCTTTGAGCGATCGCGCCACCTGCCATTTCGCTATAATTCCTTTGAGCCAGTCATTATATTGAGGATGGCAGGTACGGATGACATCAAACGCAGCCAATATTCGCCCAACATCCAAAGCAGACCAGCCAAGACCACGCTCTAGTGGATTGTTACCATAATCAACCATCTGTGCGGTGGCTGCGTTATAGACTTTATTGGGCAAAGCATCTTCAAATAACTTCAGACTGCTAAGAGTTGTCAAAAACTTATTGAGGCGGGAATCAAAGTCTGCTTGATCGGTAAGATTCAACCATCGTGCAGCATTCAATGCCATCAGGTAGTTACCCATATCCCAGAGTGTACCTGAAGGATAACCGCCAGTAGAATTGGTAAATCCTGTTGCTGGCTGATAATTTTTGACAAAATACTGCCAAGCTCCACGAGCATAAGTTTGTTCTTCAGATGTGAGCGGGGTTGTAATATTGCTACAGCTATTGGAATTTTGAGATAAGACTGGTGTTGGGATGTAAAACAAAAATTGCAGAAATGTTCCAATTAGGAACAATGCAATCCATCTCAACAGCTTTTGTTGAGGGAGTTTGTATAGCATAATGCAAAGAAAGAGTTAGGACTTAGCAACGTCATAGCACATCTGTACAGCTATATTCATAAATAGAGATGTATTGAATGAGTCAAGTAGCGCTAGTAAATGATATTCGGAACAAATCTGGAAATCAGGGTGAATTATACGGAAATTTTCTATACTGTTTCCTTAAATTGGGACTATATACGGAAGAAGTTTGTATTTTGCCCAAAAAGAGATTTTATAGAGAAAATTTATTTCTATATATAGATTACAAAAAATTACAGTTGATAATTATTTTTAATTAACTATTTCAAATATTTCTACCGCAGAGATGCCACCTCTGCTACCCAAGGTGAATATTGTAGATATCGCAGTAGCTATCCATTCTTCGGTAAGCACCATCGATGAATTGTTAGTCCTAGTCCTGTAGAAAATCAAAATAGGGGAAAATGGAAGTTGGAGCGATCGCAGCAGCCGGGAGGAACGCGATTTTGTGAGGTTGGGTGAAAAAGGTGCGATGCCCACAACATATCTTTAATCGGAATAATCACATGAAGCCGTTTGTATGGGGATTGCGGTTTAGCGGCAGTGGTTGACTTATACTCCTTTGCTGGGCTGCGTTTTAGCTCTGCTATTAAAATCTGTTAATCTGTAAATATAAAATTGTTGATTTAAATCACATCTAAGCATCTATTAAGAGTAATATTATGGCATGGGAATTGCTATAGCAACACTGTGGGCTTTAGCGCTACGCAGCAAAACAGGTAAAAAGATGGAGGAAAAAATACAGCATTACATAAAAGCACCAATTACTGAGGCTGTTATTGACTTACGCGTTGAAATGTCTTTTGAGGGAGGGTTGTCCTCTCTTAATGATTTTGGGCATCGTATACAAGCGGAATACTTAAAACGCAGCGAGCTAGTTAACGTTGAAAGTCAAATCCAGATTAAAGAGGGCGAAACATCCATAGCTGGTAATCAGACTGTTTTCGGTTATCGCTATTCATCTCCTGACAATAAACAAATTGTTCAAGCACGTTTAGATGGCTTCTCATTCAGCAGACTAGCACCTTATGAAAAATGGGAAATATTTCGAGATGAGGCACGACGATTATGGGATTTATACCAAGTTACCACTAATTCAACAACGGTTACCAGAGTAGCAGTACGTTACATCAATAGGCTAGATTTACCTTTACCTTTAAATAATCTCAAAGAATATTTACTCACAGCGCCAGAAATATCGCATAAACTTTCTCAAGGGCTTAGTGATTATTTTATGCAATTAGAAATTCCTCAAGAAGATATTGAAGCAACACTAGTATTGATTGAAGCACTTATACCGTCTTCTAAAGATAATTTCCTTTCTGTATTATTAGATATAGATTTATTTTCTCATGTTGATTTTGCTAGCAACGATGATAAACATTGGAGTTTACTAGAAACTTTTCGTAGTCGTAAAAACGAAATATTTGAAGCTTGCATTACTGACAAAACTAGGGAGTTGTTAAAATAATGGCTACATTCACTTTGGCGTCACAGAATAGCTCGTTTGTTCGTAATACTGGCAACACATCACTTCCACTTGAAGGGCAAGAAGGAAGACTATTAAACAGTAAAATTCATCAAGTATCAGACAAAATTAAAACGGATGAACCAATCCAGAGACTATTAAAATCTTTTGAAGAAGATAATCAGCAAAGAAATCAAAGACTTCTAGATTATATCCAATCTCTGCGCTCTAAAATGGTTACTAGCAATGAAACTGAGTTTACGCTATCAGTTCTTGAAAAAGCCGAGCAGGTATGGAAAAACCTAAGAAGCGTTTTTTTGTCGAAAGACCAGTGCTTAGAAGTACCAGATGCTTGTCCTGGATACCAAGATAATTTCATGTATGCTTGGTCAAAAGGAGAACACTATCTTGAATGTGAAATTTTTGACACTGGAGAAGTAGAGTTCTTTTATCGCAATAATGATGATATTTGGGGAGAAGATATAAAAGTTGGACAGGAGTTCTCTACCGCAATTATTGACAAGCTTGCGCTGTTTGCTTGGTGACCTGTCTATGAAGCTGGATCTGGTACAAGATTTAAAATCAGTGCCAGATCATTGCCACGTTATACGCCTTGCTCGATTACCAAAAGATTTTTTAGAAAAGAAAAAGGTTTTACCCATTCAACTAGATAAAGAATTGGAACCTTCAACTCAAGACAAGGATTCAAAGCCTCCTCATCTCAGTTTTTGGGTTGAATTTCTTACAACACCAAACCAAGCATATAATTTCTTGCGGCAGAACAATCCTAATTCAGACAAAAAATTGGTTCTTCGCCTGAAAGTTGAGGAAATTCGTAAAGTTGTGGGGATTGTTGATAAAGAAAATACTTACCCTGAATTATTAGATGTTATATGGGTGTTTCTTGAAAAATCTGTAAGAGATAGCCATCCAGGGGCAAAAGGACACTCTGGAATCATTGGTTTATTCGAGCAATCTTTACCTAGCGGGTTAACCAAAGGACAGTCAAAGCTTTTACGCAAGTATTTGCGCTCAAAGCTAGCAGAATTAGCATCTAAAGATTGTTTTATGCTTGAAGAGGAAGAGTAAAATTATTTATAGCTCTAAACAGTTTACTTGCTGTATATCTACATGACTTAGATGACTTTAAGGCATCTGCTAGAGGGAAAATTCAGCACTAGTTTTACAGCAAACCTCAATGGCTCGTTTAAGGTATCACCTTACAAAGCCAGAAGTTAACAGGTAAATAACTTTGTTTATACCCCTTTTCTGTCACTTTCCGGGAGGGCGATCGCTAGAAGCCTCATGAGGCAGTCAATACAACCTATACTATTAGAAAAAAATAGGTCTTGTATTTGTTATTAGAATTTGTTATTAGAAAATAATCGCGCGATTGCTTGCTATACAAAAGCTCTAGAATTCACAAATGGCAAATGTTTTCGGAGAGTGACAGAAGAGGGATACAGTAGATTCGATGTTTATGAGGTACAGAAACCGATTCAAATTCAAAGTTTAAAAACTATCCCTGAAATTGGTGTACCTCATGTACCTCAAAAGCGCTGTATGTCTATAAAGTAAAACTGTTATATAGCAATGCTTTTATAGGAATCATATTTGATTTCGGAAAAAACCTACGAGATAATATTGAGAATTTATCTGTCTAAAAAGTAACAATGATAAACCAGCATTTACAAGCTGCGATCGCAGAACTACAAGAATTTACAGAATTCTCTGGCTCACCGATCAATATTAGCCATGTCTACGAAGAGCTTCGCTTACGCAAACACGCAGAAGCATTACTGAAGCAAACGAATGAGGAACTAGAAGTTAGGGTAGAAGAACGAAATATTGAGCTAATTCAAGCTAATCACGACCAAAAGTTACCCTTGAGAAACTCAAATATACTCAGGCTTAACTGGTGCAAACTGAAAAAATGTCGAGTCTAAGGCAATTAGTTGCAGGGATTGCTCACGAAATTAATAATCCAGTTAACTTTATTTACGCTAATCTCACCCATGCATCTGAGTATACACAAATCTTATTACAAATTTTGCAACTCTACCAGCAAATCTATCCAGTTGCCTCTATAAATAATGATAATCGCAGCTAAGATACTCAAAATTAATTTTTAGACTAAACCGTTTAGTTTAAAATAGTGATTAGTAAATTTTTGACTTACTTGTAACTAATAATTTCTTGAGAAGTTACGATGAAATCACAATCGAATTTTAGTTAAAATATTTCCTTCCCAGGCAAATAAAACCATTAAACAGCAATACCTCTTCCGTCGAATTTTACCAATTTATAGTAAATCTCACTTATCAAATCCCATGCCACATCGTCATTATCCTCCCGCTTACTTACGCTATCTCAAAGCCAGATTATGGAATTTAGGGCGGCCTGGTTTTTGGGGAACTGCGATTTTTTTATCTGTAGTTGGGTTAGCAACCTGGGAATACTGGTCAAATCCAGATATTTTCGCTTATAAGCAAAAAAAACCAGTCGTTTTACAAAAGTCTGCTGATTCTTCCCTGTCAGAAGAAAACAAAGCTATTGCAGCAGATATTGATAACCTGCCAGCTTTATTTAATGACTTTGAGCAAGGAACCTCATCAACGGCAAATGCGCCTGAACAACAGACTGAGGCAAAAAAGAGCAAAGGCTTATTAGATGATGTAATTAACAAACAAAAGTCTGCTAATAATACCAAATTAAATCCTGGTTTAGGTGTTAACGGCGACACCTTCCCAGCCGCGAAAAATCCCTTTGTCCAACAAACAGACAATTTATTGCGTACTGGAACAGTTGATAGTAGTAACCCGTTTCTAGGTCTTAAAACCTTTAATACGGCGTCCGAACCAACAGGGGCAGACCAAACATCTTCTAGCCTGGGTGTTGGATTGACTAATCAAACCAATAAGAATCAAAATTCTCTCTCTATCGACCCTCTGCAAGCAGCGCTTAATCAATCGACAAACCAGAAATTGTCTAGCTTCAGTAGTAACACTGCAACTCAGACAAATGCTGTAGGGCAAGTCTCCGCTCCAGGAACAACCTTAATACCACCCAGCAATAGCTTAACCAGTCAGAATTCTCTACCAAACACTGGGTTAACTACTGGGACAGGTAACACATCAACGGGTACGAACTTACCACAAAATCCCTACAATACCTACACTAATTTAAATAACGGTCAAGTAGTCCCTAATAATGGGTTAAGTACGGGTACGAACTTACCGCAAAATCCCTACAATACCTACACTAACTTAAATAACGGTCAAGTAGTCCCTAATGTAGCACCAAGTAATACTGTACCTTACTCTAGCCAAAGTCCGAGTCAAAGTGTTGTCCCACCCACAAACCCTGTAGGTTATGGGAATTATGGCTTGCAGCAACCGACCCAAATACCACAAACTAATTATGGGAATAATGTGTTGCAACAACCAACTCAAGTACCACAGTCTAATTATGGGAATTATGGCTTGCAACAACCGACCCAAATACCACAAACTAATTATGGGAATAATGTGTTGCAGCAACCAACACAGTCTAATTCCGTATATCTTCTTCGCCAACTTCGAGACAAGTATAAAAATCCGGGTCAAAACTGATTTGAAGTACGTCGGTTAGAAAAAGTCTAGCTAAGGTGATTGTGGGCTATTTGGAATTATCGGAACTTCCGGTGTTTCGGGTTGTTGCTGTTGTCGTTGCAAATATTTACTCAATACATAAGCCATATCCCCACGGGTTACGGGTTTTAATGGGGAAATATTGCCTTGAGCATCTGTATTCAGAAATCCCTCAGTCGCTACTGTCGCGATCGCTTTTCTAGCCCAAGTTGGGATAGACTTTTCATCTGGATGTGAAGCCAGAATCTCATTTACAGCAGCATCAGGAAATTGAAATACACCGTAAGCCTGGGCGAAAATAGCCAGAGCTTCTGCCCTTGTCACTTTTTGGTTAGGGAAGAATTCATTGCCTCGATAGCCTTTCATGATGTCAGTTTTTAGGACTGTCTGTATATCATTAAATGCCCAATAAGAACGAGGAACATCTGGAATAGTTAGATTTTCTTTGGTGACAGCTTCTCTTTTATCTAGGCGAAATGCTTTGACCATAATCGAGGCTAATTCTGCCCGACTCACTAACCTTTCGGGATAAAATTTGCCATCGGGAAAGTTTGTCATCCATTTGACAGCAGTTACCTGTTGAATGGAATCAGCTGGTATTTCAGAAGTAGATTCTGGTACTTGAGCAATTGCTGGCAAGCTTTGTAGAAGTGCCATTAAAGAGAGAGTAATTGAAAGCTGACGGATCATGATAACCACTTGTAGCTGCAAACGTGAATTAAAAAAACTACGTTACTGAGGTTAACGTAAAACTTAATCTCAGTTAATTAATGACGAATTTCGGCTAGGCGATGTTGCATAGCTACGGAATACGCCAGCTGGTTTAGATCGTCAGGAGAGTGGAAATCAGCAAAAACTTGTTTTTTACCTTTGATGTTTTGGCGTTATCCGCCCACTACTATGGACTATAGTCAGTTTTTCAGGAGTTTTGGGAATGACAACAACAGATCCCGTCAAGTTAATGAAGCAAGAAGTTGGCAAAGCCGCCGCCGCCCTAGTCAAATCGGGTTCCATTGTCGGATTGGGTACGGGGTCAACTACAGCATATACGATTCAGTTTTTAGGCGATCGCCTCAAGTCGGGCGAACTCAAAGATATCATTGGTATACCTACCTCGTTTCAGTCAGAAGTGCTGGCGAAGCAGTACGGTGTCCCTCTCGCCACCTTGGATGCTATTGATCGCATCGATATTGCCATTGATGGTGCAGATGAAGTCGATCCGCAAAAGAATTTGATTAAAGGCGGTGGTGCAGCACATACTCGCGAAAAAGTCGTAGATTACCTAGCAGAACAGTTCATCGTCGTGGTAGACAGTGGCAAGTTAGTAGACCGCTTAGGTTCTAGTTTTGCTGTGCCCGTGGAAGTGATTCCAATGGCAATTACTCCTGTAACCAATGCCATCAAAAAACTCGGTGGTAAACCAGAACTCCGCATGGGTGTAAAAAAAGCTGGGCCAGTAATCACTGACCAAGGGAACTTTGTCTTAGATGTCAGATTTGATTCCATCAAAGATCCAGCCGGACTAGAAAAGACCTTGAATAACATTCCCGGCGTCCTGGAAAATGGTATCTTCGTTAACTGTGTCGATTTAGTGTTAATTGGCGAAGTGAAAGATGGTCAGCCATTAGTGCGGCAACTGTAAGAATTTTGGATTTTAGATTTTGGATTTTAGAGACATCTAAAATCCAAAATTAAGCAATAGACATCTGGTGAAATTAATTATGCGTTATCCAGAACTTTTGTAGAGACATAGCAGTGCTACGTCTCTTTTTTACTACAGGCTAGAACTGAGTGCTAGACAATGACATTAGTACCGACTACCAGATTTGTAGCTGTGAAATTACTTAAATTTGCTAAGGTGTAAAGCGAATTATTACTAGAGACTTGAACTAGCGTAGAAGTATCCGATTGCACAAATTTTAGGTAGCCATCTAAGATGGGATTACTGCCACTGTAGCCTAGACTCTTAAGTAGGTCAGTGAGGACTAATTTATCCTCGCTCTGATTAAAGTCAGTGATAGCTTCACCATAATAAGTCAAGGTTTTGTACACGAACTGGTCATGACCGCTACCACCAGTCAAGATATCGTTATCTTCAAAAGGATTTTTTCTTTCAACAAAGAAGATGTCATCACCAGCACCACCGATGACGCTATCCTTACCAGCACCACCAATCAGGGTATCATTACCAGCTTCACCAAGTAGGGTATCGTTACCTGTACCACCGCGGAGTAGGTCGTTCCCACTCTTGCCATCTATGCGGTCATCACCCCCTAGACCATTAATGACATCTGCTGAGTTATCATAACCATTGACATTGTTATTTAGGTCATTGAGAAAGGTGACTGTGTTTTTGTTGAAGATGGTGCTTTGCGCGGAATTGGCATCGAAGACATCAAAGCTGTCACGAATGCTGCTTTGCCCATCAAACAGGATATTGCCCAGCGTTGATAAGTTGTCTAGCTTTTCTAGCGGAAAGTTTTGCAGGATAACTTTATCATCAGCCACCCCTTCAAAAGTGATTTCTAGATTGCTACCATTCTGGGTGAGTAGAAGATTTCGGACAGTCAATCCAGCACCTTGGAATTTGAGGATATCCAATTCAGTAGCGATCGCTGCCGAGGGATTAGAGCCTTTACCTACGCCAGTGAAATCAGTGATGATATCAACACCATCACCTAAATTGTAAACAAATTTATCTTTGCCACCGCCACCAGTTAGGATGTCGTTGCCTTGATTACCTGTGATGGTATCGTTCCCGGCTTTAGCGTTAATGATGTTATTGTAGTTGTCGCCCACTAGATTATCAACGCCATTGGCTCCATTTAGCCCGTTGAACTCTAAGGCACCAATATCAACTGTACCCTCAGATATTCTGTCAAATCCAGCGCCGCGTTGGTCGGTGGTGATACCTGTTGGAATTAGAGCATTACTACCTGCATTAATGGCAGGACTATCTCCAATCAAGGCATGAGTCAAGGTTGCACCACCGTTATTTTGCAGCGGACTGAGTTTGGGATCGATGGGGTTGGCGCTAGTACCAAGGAGTGTGCTGGTAGTAAAGCCAGTACTACCAGTGCGATCGCCAATCAGGTTATTGCCAAGGTCTTTGAAAGTACCGAAAACGTCGCCCTGCAAGCCGAAGTTGCCTGCAATGATAGTGTTGCCAACAATAACAGTGCCATCAGAGTCATTGAAAACGCTTCTACCCTCGCCACCATAAACCAAGCCATCACCAGGAAAAGGCTCATATGATTGGATGTTATTATTGGTAATAGTACTGTTGGTGAGGGTAAGAGTGCCTTTGTTAAAGATGCCGTTACCATCTTTGTAGGAGCTATTGCTAGAGACAGTACTGTTGTTAAAGTTAAATATCCCTTGGTTAAATATGCCGGCACCGTAGGTTGCGCTACTGTTAGAGACTGTGCTGTTAGTTATGGTGGTGTTGCCTGTGTTAAATATGCCACCACCGTAGCTATCTATTAAATAACTGCCAGGTGCAGTACGAGTATAATTACCTACAGTGTGTAAGTAATTGTTAGAGACTGTGCTTCCCGTTAAGCTAAGGTTGCCTGTGTTAAATATACCGCCACCGTAATTATTTGCTCCATTGCCAGAGACAGTGCTTCCCGTTAGGCTAAGGTTGCCTGTGTTAAAGATACCACCACCGAACGACAATCCCCTATTATCAGCGACAGTGGTGTTAATCAGGTTAAGGCTGCCTCTGTTAAAGATACCGCCTACCAACCCAGCATTATTAGAGATAGTGCTATTGGTCAAACTGAGGGTGGCATTACGATTGACCAAAATACTACCAACGGCATTACTAGCGTTAGTAATTTTCAAGCCAGCAATGCTAGCATCTGTTCCTGTTCCTGATATCTCAAATACGCCTGATGAATTATTGCCGCTCACAGTCAGGCTAGATGCCCCAGTCCCTAAGATGGTAACATCATCAGCGATCGTCAATTTCCCAGAGGTGAGAGTAATGATATCTGGAATGGTATCAGCGAACACACCCGCAAAGGTAATCGTATCTGCCCCAACAGTAGTATTGGCATTGAGAATAGCCTGTCGCAACGAACCTGCTCCAGAATCGTTGGTATTAGTCACTACTGTGTCAGTATTAACAGGTGGCGTGATACTGGACTGAACTTCATAAGCACCAATATCAACTACACCCCCAGATATCCGACCAAATCCAGCGCCTCTTTGGTCAGTAATAAGACTACCAGAAACTAAGGTATTATTACCTGCGTTAATGGCGTGACTACCTGCAAGTAAAGCATGAGTAAAGGTCACACCGCCGTTATTTTGCAGGGAACCAAGTTTTGGGTCAATGGGGGTGGCGCTAGTACCAACTAAGGTGCTGGTGGTAAAACTAGTGCTACCAGTATTATTGCCAATCAGGTTATTGCCAGAGTCCGTGAAAATGCCAGCTACATCGGGGTTAATGTTGCCGGAGGTGGATTTGTCGAAGTTGCCTGCAATGATGGTGTTCGCAACAGTGATAGTCCCAGCACTGTTGAAAACGCCGCCACCGTCGCCATTAGAGTCAGCTGTGTTATTGGTAACTGTGGTGTTGAGTAAGGTGAGGGTATTATCGTTATAAATACCGCCACCGTCGGAAATCGCTGTATTACCAGATACAGTACTGTTATTCAAGATAGCTGAACTTGAGGCCCCACCATATGGATCATCGATGCCTAAGTTAGAGATACCGCTTCCTGTATTTCCAGAGACACTACTATTGGTAAGCCTAAGAAAGCTGCCTAAGTTAGATATACCCCCTTCCGTATTACCAGAAACACTGCTATTGGTCAGGTTGAGGATACCAGAGTCATAGGTTCCATAGCCGATTAAAGCGGCATTATTATAGATACCGAATCTAGTATTACTAGAAACACTGCTATTCGTTAGACTGACTCTACTGCCTTCATTAGAGATGCCGTCTCCCGTATTTCCAGAGATACTGCTGTTAGTTAAGTTAAGAATGCCATAACTGGCATCGATAATGTCAGTTGAGCCGAGAAAACCACTTATGGCATTGCTAACATTAATGCCGCTTCCAGTATTGCTAGAAACACTGCTATTTGTTACGGTGACGATGCCAGAGCTATTGATGCCGCCTCCAACATTTCCAGAGACAATACTGTTTGTGAGGTTGAAGATGCCAAAGCTATTAACTAAAATACCGCCACCAAGCGTATCATTACCATTAGCAACAGTCAAACCATCAATGCTAACATCTGTTCCTAGTCCCAATATCTCGAACACTCCAGAAGCATTATTTCCACTCACAGTAAGCTTAGATGCTCCAGTTCCCAAGATGGTGATATTATCGGTAATGGTCAGTTGCCCAGAGGTGAGGCTGATTACATCTGGGGTGTCATCAGTAAACACGCCTTCAAAAGCGATCGCATCATCCTCAGTAGAAGCATTCGCTAACTTAATTGCCTCCCGCAGGGTGGTAATGCCGTTATTGGCATCGCCATCATCTACGTCTTGGGTACTATTCACCGTAAACGTTGCTAGTACTCCTGCGTAAGCTTCTCGCGTCGTTTCTGCAAACGCCAGATTTACTTCCATATCAGCAGTGCGAACTTCTAACTCCCAGTTACCGCCTAATGCTGCATTGCCAATTCGCTGACGCGAAGCAGCAATATTTGCCCCTGTGAGTTGGTGCAGTTTTTCTACAAATTCTTCCCCCGCATCACCCAAAGCTACATTGCAACCATAGATGAGTAAGTTAATAGGGTTATCGGCTTTGCCAGAGGTGGAAAATATCTTCTGCCATTGTTGGAGCTGCTGGCTGTATTCGTCGAGGGTATCAATTCCTAAATGGGTATTTCCCAATTGTAAGCAACCTGGGACACCGTGGCACACAATATGAATGTTAGCTAAATTCGACCCATGTTTAACGATAAGTCGCTGCGCGTCTGCCCAACTCGTGAGAATTTTCGTAATTTGTTCAACACCGTTCTGTGTCGAGTCAAGCACGAACACTTGGCTATTGGGAAGCACGCCACTGACTAAATGACTATAGTCTTCAACCGCCGTATCGATGAAGACCAAACTATGGGTAATGGAAAGTGGGGAATTTTCTGAGAAGTGTGAGGTATGTAGCGTTGCCATTTTGTTACTTCCAGCTAAGGTAATGAGAAAAACTCAAACCGACTTCAGCCTTGTAATTACAGGGTTTTCACACAACTACTGAGAGTAAAAAACTAGATTTTTACTAATTATTTTCCCTTTCTTTGCCATCATCTGGCAAGTTGCCGCTTTTGTAAAGTAATAAAAGTATGTAATTTTACTGGGTTCCCCGACTCGCATCTAGTAGATATATCAAAAATCAGTTTTTATGCTGGTTTATCCTAAAAACCTAGATTTTTTGCCCTCTAAACGCGGTTTCTCAAGTTTTGTTGAGATCGTACCAGATATTTATCTGAAAAGAACTTTTATCAAATCCCAAAAATCGCTTTAGCCCGTCTTCCGCTTTAAGCTTGCCGCACTCCCGCGCTATCATCTGAGAAAGATAAAACTGTTGCGATCGTGGGGAGGTCTTTCTCACTTCAGGAATTCCAACAACTACATCCCGTAAAATAGACAGGCAAGAACCCTGCCCGATAAAATATGGGAAAATTTTTGGGAAATCCCTCAAAACTCAGGACTCGGTACTTATCTGCTCACTCAGGACTCAGGACTCTTTATGTTAGCAGGCACAATTTTGCAGGATGGAAAATATACCCTAATTCAAGAAATAGGGCGGGGTGGCTTTGGCATTACCTTTAAAGCTACGCATCAATACTTGGGTCAGGAGGTGGTGATGAAAACCATCAATGAACGGCTGCGACAACATCCTGATTTTGCCAAATTCGAGCGCCAATTCCAAGATGAAGCCAGACGATTAGCTACGTGTATTCACCCAAATATAGTCCGAGTAAGTGACTTTTTTGTGGAGGCGGGACTGCCTTACATGGTGATGGAATACATTCCTGGCGAAACCTTGGGAGACGCATTTGTATTACCAGGGATAACTTTGCCAGAAGCCACAGCAATTCATTACATCCGGCAAATTGGGGCAGCGTTGCAGGTAGTACACAACAACGGTTTGTTACACCGCGATGTTAAACCAGATAATATTATTCTTCGTCAAGGAACACAGGAAGTAATACTAATTGATTTTGGCATTGCCAGGGAATTTAATGGTGGTGTCAGACAGACTCACACAGGTCTGGTTTCTGAAGGTTATTCTCCGATTGAGCAGTATATGACGCAAGCGGCGCGCACACCCGCTACAGATGTTTATGGTTTAGCAGCAACCTTGTATGCACTGTTGACAGCCCAAGTTCCCATGCCAGCATTATTGCGCGATCGCGAACAAATGCCTTCCCCCCGCGAATTACAACCACATTTGAGTGCTGCTGTCAACCAAGCGGTAATGCGCGGTATGGCGGTAGAGTCTCGTTTTCGGCCAGCGACAGTTGCTGAGTGGCTGCAATTGCTACCTGGAAATGGGGTGAATGGAACACCGCAAGTTTTACCCACTTACGCAGTGCCAACTGTCAATTTATCTGCGCAGCAGGCAGCAACTTTAATTGGGAAAACAGCCCAAAATTCTATTCATAGACCATCTGTGCTGGCGCAACCCAACCCAGGTATAGCTAAGGGAACTCTACTGGCTAAAAAGCTGGGATCGTCTAAGGTATTTATTGGTATGGGTGTAGCCCTAGTTGCTGCTACAGCAGGTTTTGGGATCGCGAGTTTATTACCCAAATCTCAGCAGCAGCCGACTGCCAAGCCACTTGTTGAAAAGCCAACTCAAGAATCAGGTGCGAAAGCACCTAATGTTGATAGTACATCTTCACCCAGAAGTGAAGAGACTAACACCACTTCAAGAAGCGAAAAAGCACCCGTCTCTAATTCCAAACAGCGTCGCCGCAATCGTCGTTCTTCCCAAGAAGAATCTACCGGCAGCCCTGCAAGAGAATCGCAACGCGGTGATTCCGAACAATCCACACCTTCACCTAGCGTTTCCCCCACACCCTCTTTAGTGGAAAAACTACGGGCAATCCGCTCATCTCGAAAAGCTTCCCCCTCCCCCGCACCATTGCCATTTCCACAAAATAACTTACCCGCTTCTAGTCAAAAACCTGCCTCCCCTCAACCCGTAAGTCCATCAAAACCTCTACTGATATCACCACCAGCACCAACAGAATCCAAACAATCAGATCCTTCTGCTGTGGTAGTACCAACACTAGAAAAGCAAAATTCACCGACTAATAGCCAACCCCAGAATATTCAGAAGTTCGAGGAAAAGCCACAAGATGACAATAACTAGTCAATTTTGGATTTTGGTGAAGCAGTGCGGTGAGTCCAGCACAGCGCTGACTCCTATTAACTAATTACGAATTACGAATTACGAATTAGTAATTATTTTAGGAAGGATCAAGCCTATTCTGTACAACAACTTCCCCCTTCTGATTAATCTTCACCGGATTCTTGGGAAAAGCTTGATTATTCAAATAACGCATAAGTTTTACAGTTTGAAAACTCCGATCGATATGAGGAATTCCTTGCCGATCCATCCGAACGGGAATAATTTTACTTGATACCAAATTTCCTACTGAATTGAGTTTGACTTCTAAAATCATGGAGTCACCTGTTTGGGCATTTGTAGATAAAGTCCGATATCCCAAAAAGTTTCCTAAAGAATAGGCAATGATTTTTCCCTGATAAATTTCCATCGCTCTGGGAACGTGAGGGCCATGTCCTAGAACTAAGTCTGCTCCTGCATCAATCATGTTTCGAGCAAAGGCGATCGCATTACCTCGGTTTTCTCCATAAAAAAACTCTGTTTGATTCTTAACGTGTAGTGCCCCCGTTCCTTCTGCTCCAGCGTGCATCGATACTACTACAATATTGGCTTTATTTTTGGCTTCTGCCACGAGTGCTTTAGCTGCCCTTAAATTATGGATGGAATTATATATTTCATAAGGAGAAAATCCGATCATTGCCACAGGGATATTGTTAGCTTTTAAATAAAGAATTTGATTTTTATGACCTAATGTTGCAATGCCCACAGCTTGAAGATTTTTCTTTGTATCTTTGAACCCTACCGGGCCAAAGTCCATAGCATGGTTATTTGCCATATTGAACACATTAAAACCAGCTTCAGCAAAAAGTTGGGCGTATGCAGGTGGAGAACGAAAAGCAAAGACTTGTCCTCGACTAATATCTTTGGCAGTATAGGGATAATTAGTTAGACTACTTTCAAAATTTCCAAACAAGATATCAGATCCTTGCAAGTGAGTTCTCACTGACTTTGGTAATAATTTATCTCGAAAACGAGGTAATCTATAGTTAGGGAAATTAGTGCCAGGAATAATATCTCCAACGGCTTTGATAGTAATAGTATTTGGAAAGGTTTGTTGTTGTATTTTTGATGGGGTAAGTTCAGGAATAGCTAATGGAAACTGCATTGTCTTAGTCGGCATAGTAGCAGCGTTTAATCGCTGTGATTGACCAAGCCGGATAATGACTCCTATACTAATACCCAGATATAAAGAAATGCCGATCAGACTAAATGAGAATACTCGCCCCAAGCTGCGATCTACCACCGTTTACTCCTCACACGATGGCATTAGTTTATCCCAAAAATATGTGTTATTAGCGGTGTATATTGTAGTGTTTTTGGCAAATATTTGACTGCGTAAATATTGAACGATAATGCTATCTAACTTGCAAATAAACAGACAAGTTGTTCAAGACCCTTGTTAAAGACAGGCAAATTTCAGCCACATTGTAGTAAATTTTCAGTAATCTTTTGAACGGAGAGGGGGGGATTCGAACCCCCGTTGGGTTTCCCCAAAACGCATTTCGAGTGCGTCACCATGAACCGCTCGGACACCTCTCCAACTATTTATTCAGACATTTGAGTATCTATTTTACATTCAAATGCTGTAAATTTAGGGAAATCTTGCTGGATTCCCTATACTACTATAGCATTATCGCTTTTTTTGCGTAACGCAATCCTCCAAGAACGCCAAGGGCAAACTAACTTTAACTCTTTTGTTAAGAAAGATGTTGACTAATGCATAGATCCTGAAACTAAAAATCCCACTAATCAAAAGGTGGGAAAAGGTGGGATGAGTTAAGTATTGAATTGGTTACAGGACGGGCAGAGCAAAAATCTTAAGTCTCTACTGTACTTAACTACTTAGTAGTTTATATTTTACGTATCCGTACAGACAACAAAAATCTTACTAAATCCTACTAATTAGAATGATTCAATTGCTTCTGCTTCACTGTCATAAGTCTCAAAAACCGTTATGAGTTGGGTTATCATCAGAATATCATTCACTTTTGGGGGAAGATTAGTTAATTTAAGTTTCCCACCCTGGTTATTTGTTGTAGTATAACCTGATACCAACTCACCGATTCCAGAAGAATCTATTGTAGTCACTCCGCTTAAATTGAGCAAAATCTTTTTAGCACCATCTGCAAGTGCGCTTCTGATAGATTCGCGAAGAGTTACAGCACCTTCGCCAATTGTCACTTTGCCTTTTACATCTAAAATAGTCACGTCTTTCATAGTTCTTGTTTCTATTGACATAGTTATACTTCGTTAATAGTGTTGGTTTTACAAGAACTTATCACGGCTGAAAAATCGTTACAAGGACAGTTAAGACAGATAAGACACTTAAGGAAAAAAGATAGATAAGTTTAGAAAAGTTAGATGATCGCAATCTATTTTCGTTTGGCGTTGTCGATGCTGTCACCTGTTGGGCGAATGCCGAATTTACTTTACTTGGTAGGCATAGAAACTTCCCAAATTCCTTGATTTCCGCCATATTCTAGAACATAAATCTTATTGCTAATAATCTCAGCATCAATGGGATTACTAAAACCTTTGACCAGGCGTGTAGCGTTAAGTTTATAGTTGGTATTTCCTACTTTAGTTAACTTTAAATGCAGTAGGTCTTGGCTGGCATCTTTAAAAGGGCCTATTAGTGTTTCGCCAGTGGGATCGCCTGCTGTCCAACTCAACATAAATCCATCTCTATTGAATTCTGGACTCATTACTCCTTGCGTATCAAAAACTAAGCCTAAAGGAGAACGGTGTGTTGTAAAAGTACTCAAAGTTTGCCCAAGAACACTGGCATCTTTGATTTTTCCATCTACAGGATCGCGGTAATTATCAGCGTCCGGCCCAAAATTAGGAATTGGTTCAATCAAATTTCCAGTAGGCCGAATAGGAAAGGTGGGATCGTTACGATAGTAGCCCTTTTGGATGGCATTAAATTGAGGGCTTAACAATCGGTCAGTGGCAGGATTGTAATTGGGAAATTGTTGTGGATTATCTGTCCCACCAATACGCCAAGGAAAGCCGTAATTACCACCTAAACGCAGCCAATTTAATTCTTCAGACATGTCGCGATCTGGGCCATTTTCTGTGCCAAAGAAATCCCCATTGGGCGCAAAAGCCATATCGAAAGTATTACGTATTCCTTCTGCAAAAATATAGCCAGCTGTCTTTAAAGTTGCTCGATTGTTTGCCAGAAAGAGATTATTACCATTACTAGGAAGACGGAGTATACAGGCAGTTAATCCGACTTCGCGAGTATTAGGATATAGGCCATCAACAGACTGAATCTCACCATGATCGGTACGAGAACCGCTATTTACATAGATAAAATTACCATCCAGGCTAACAACTACGCCGTTGAACCGATGGTCATAAGCTGTTTTGCTTTTGGGATAGGCTTCACTCTTAGCTAAGATAGACCAGATACGCTGTTTTGTACTCGAATTAATTACACCTTTAACAATAATTGCTTGAGTTTGGTTATTCACAAGGTCTGCATTGCCAACTAAATAAATTGTGCCGTTAGGGCCAATGGCCAAACCTTGAGTTTCACTTAAATTATGATTACTAGAGTTGTAAACAAGAGTTTTAGTAGAGGAGGCTAAATTGACTTGATAAATTTCACCATTTCGTTTGAGGTAATAAAGAGTATTATTTCGTGGATCTTTTACAATCCGCACAGAAGGAGAGACTGATAATGTATTAATAATATTGCGAACCTTGATATCAGGACGCAGGCTTTGAGGGACAGTATTTATTCCAAGAGTACTATGATTTAATAAAACTATTGTAAATAATAGTGTTATTGAAAATAACAGCGTTTTAACAGCAATTTGATTGAATAATCTGCGTTTAAGTTGCTTAAATGATTTCATGTTATTCATGATTTTTTTGATAAAACGGTTAGTTAATTTTGTTGCAACATCCCTCTTTATGAGTAGAAAGCTTTTGGAATTTTAGCTTGGGTTTTAGGAGACCATAGTGCTGAAACATTTAAACCTTTATGGGACATTTTTTGCAGTGTGATGTATGGAAAGTTTACCCCCGTTTTATTAACCTAGAAGATCGTATCGTCAGTAAAACATATATGACTAGAGTAAGTAGGTAGGCACGAATTAATCTAACTATGTAATAAAATGTCAAAAACAGGGTGTAGCGGGTAGGAAAGACGGCATTGATAGGGGCTTGTACCCCCACCAATGCAATCGTGAGTGAAAAATGGAGCTTGAACGAAGAAGGTTGTTGGGGCTGTCATGCAACCTACACCCCACACCCCAATACCTACAACCCCGCCCCAACAGGGCTTGGTAAAACCGTCAAAGTCCTTGTGATTGCTTTGTTACACTCCGTTTCACTTGCAATGACATACTTGTAGATTTTTCTACCTACTTAGAAGGTAAAAATACACGTTTACGTGATGATCTTGCACGCCGACATCAAAAAACATTATGCTATTCTAAATCAGTAGATGTGCTTAAACATTCAAACCGATTGTTACTTTATGATTTTCAGTATATAAAGATACCTGTATTTAGCTAATTCATCCCGCATTTATGCAACGCCAAACTTTTCAACAAAATATTTCGGATTTTATGATAACTTACTGTATTCTGGGATATCCTACCTTGTGGAAAGCCAAATAATGACTATGAATATGCAACGACTCATCAAAAAAAGTTCTAACCCAATTCGCAAGATAACAGAAGTAACTCCACCATCGACTGAACCGATTGAGATGTTTGAGAGTCAAGATATTCCTGAATCGGTGGTTGAACCAAATCCACCTGTGTACATTGAAGCATCCGAATCGGACTACATGTGGGAACACTATCGCCCTTTACGCTCCGTTGGTAACTCTGGTTGGCAACCGTCTGATGTGTGGCGCGAGTTGAGGGTTGATGATTTCTGTGGGTGAGTAATATGAACGCAGAGAGCCATTCGATTTATGGCTGAATAAAATTATACATTTGTGTAAGTCCTGCTGAAATGTAATTTCTCAGCTACAGCAATAAAGTAGTGCAGATTTTGTAGTCTCATGTTTTTGATACTTTATACGTCTCAATTTTAAATAAATATATATTGGACATCTCAAAAAAGCCTACATATCATACTCATACAGAGATTTGATTGAGGCCTGAGCAATGAGTGAAAAAACAACGTCAGAGAATTTTAGAAGTAAAGCTGTTACACAAGGGGTACAGCGATCGCCAAATCGCGCTATGCTGCGTGCAGTAGGTTTTCAAGACGAAGACTTTAAGAAAGCAATTGTCGGTGTGGCTAATGCTTACAGCACCATCACTCCCTGTAATATGGGAATTAATCAACTAGCACTCATAGCTGAAGCTGGAATTAAACTAGCCGGGGCAATGCCGCAAATGTTCGGCACAATTACTATTAGTGATGGGATTTCAATGGGAACTGAGGGAATGAAATATTCCCTTGTGTCACGAGAAGTGATTGCTGACTCCATTGAAACCGTTTGTAATGGTCAGAGTATGGATGGTGTGATTGCCATCGGTGGCTGTGATAAAAATATGCCAGGGGCAATGATTGCGATCGCACGGATGAATATCCCGGCTATCTTTGTTTACGGTGGGACAATTAAACCCGGACACTACAACAGCCGTGACTTAACTATTGTGAGTTCCTTTGAAGCTGTGGGTGAATACAGTGCTGGGAAAATTGACAACACCGAACTGATGGAAGTAGAACGCCGCGCTTGTCCTGGTGCTGGTTCTTGCGGTGGGATGTTCACAGCCAATACTATGTCCTCGGCTTTTGAAGCGATGGGTATGAGTTTACCCTATTCTTCCACAATGGCGGCAGAAGATGACGAAAAAGCCGATAGCACCGAAGAATCAGCCAAGGTATTAGTAGAAGCAATTCGCAATCAATTGTTACCCCGACAAATTATCACGCGCAAATCTATAGAAAATGCTATTTCTGTAATTATGGCTGTGGGTGGTTCAACTAACGCCGTGTTACATTTTCTGGCGATCGCTCGTGCGGCTGGTGTAGAACTTAATCTAGATGATTTTGAAATTATCCGCGATCGTGTCCCGGTTTTATGCGATTTAAAACCCAGTGGTAGATATGTTGCCACAGACTTACATCAAGCTGGTGGTATTCCTCAAGTGATGAAAATGCTCTTGGTACATGGATTACTTCACGGCGACTGTATCACCATCACAGGTAAAACCATTGCCGAAATTTTAGCAGATGTCCCCGATGAACCACCAAGCAATCAAGATGTGATTCGTCCTTGGAATAACCCGATGTATGCCCAAGGTCACTTAGCCATCCTGAAAGGAAATCTCGCTACAGAGGGAGCAGTAGCAAAAATTACCGGGATAAAAAATCCCAGCATTACCGGTTCTGCACGGGTTTTTGATTCCGAGGAAGAATGCTTAGATGCCATCCTTGCAGGTAAGATTAAAGTCGGTGATGTAATTATCGTCCGCTACGAAGGGCCGAAAGGTGGCCCTGGGATGCGGGAAATGTTAGCACCCACCTCAGCAATTATTGGTGCGGGTTTAGGCGATGCAGTGGCGTTAATTACTGATGGACGCTTTTCAGGTGGTACTTATGGGATGGTAGTCGGACACGTTGCTCCCGAAGCCGCCGTTGGTGGTGCGATCGCTCTAGTCGAAGAAGGTGATAGCATCACTATTGATGCTAATTCTCGCTTGTTACAAATTAATATTTCTGATGCAGAATTAGCCCGTCGCCGCGCCAAATGGCAACCCCGTCCACCCCGTTATACAAAAGGCATCTTAGCAAAATATGCTAAGTTAGTTTCCTCTAGCAGTGTTGGTGCGGTCACAGACTTGGATTTATTTCATGAGTAGGGAGTAAGGGTAGAGACGCGATATACCGCGTCTCTCTACAAGAGTATGAGGCGTTGCAGAACAGAGGGATGAATTTAGGCAGGCAGGGGAGGCAGGGGGTGCTTCGGGAGCAGGGGGGGAGATTTTATAACTTGCGAAATCATCCCGCAATTATGCAACGCCGAGTATGAAAAGACAATTTTCTGGCATTGGCTGTGAAACTTACTTATGTTTTAAAGTAGAAAATAGTTGAGTGAAAGTGTTTGTTACTACCAATGAAAGTTTTAGGGTCAGTCTTGCCAATTCTGTTGCTGCTATGCAGTCCTGCTATGGCAGTTGAGCTTAAAGGACAAAATATTGATGGTCAAAAGCTGCCTGCTACAGCTTATTATTATGCAACTGGTGGGGTTTACAAAGTTCAAGTGCGCTTTCACAACAAACGAGCCACAATTTACTTTGATGACGGCAACCAAACAACTATACAGCTGAACCAGCAAGCGATCGCTGACTCAAAGAATATTGAAGGTTTTGGAAAACTAGGACAGTATCCTTTAAATAGAATATTCAGTGTGGGGTTGGTGTATGACAATAATTGGCTCGGTAGCAATGATAGTCAATTCCAACTGTCTAATCCGCTAGACGGGTTGTGGAAAATTAGTTTGGAGTGAATACTCATTCGACTTTAAAACATTTCTTACTTCTGACAGGGCAACTCAACAATAGACCTCTTGCAAAAGTGCTTTTTGCAAGAGAGGGGAAAAGGGTAAAGGTTAAAGGGGAAAGGGAAAATAACAAACCTTTCCCCCTTTTCCCGACAAATGCCAAGAAGTCTAATATGTCCTCTGCTAGACTCGAAGTAACTACTTAACTCATCAAGTAACATATATCTAGAATTATATTGTAGTTTTAAATAACTAAGCTGTTTAAAAGCTTGCTAAACAAAGATTTCCTTTTCAGGATGCGATCGCGATTCAAGTAGGATTACTATATGTATATAAACATAATAATTACATAAATGAAAGCTGGCATTCAAAATACAGTAGAAATTCTAGAGCAAGTTCACCAATTAGAGTCCACACTAGGTCTTAAAAATGAAGCCTGCCGTTCTAAATTTTTGATTCATCCTGACTTCACCTCAAAAGTTTTTTTGTTTTTGCATGGTTTTACAGCAGGCCCTTACCAATTCGAGCCGCTTGGTAAAGCCTTCTTTAACCAGGGATATAACGTTCTGATTCCTCTACAACCCGGTCATGGACGCTCAGGTGACTGGAAATCTCAAAATCCTCCACCCCTGCCAACAGATATTGATATTTATCAACAATTTGTCATCAAATGGTTGCAGATTGCCAAAACGCTAGGACAACAAGTTGTAATTGGTGGATTATCAACAGGTGGAACTTTAGCTGCTTGGTTAGCTTTAGAGCATCCTCAAGAGATTGACCGCACCTTATTGTTCACGCCTTTTTTAGGTAGCCACTATTTACTATTCGATCAACTGATCAAAATTCTGCCAATTTACTTTGAATGGTTCAACAAAGATGCACCTGGGAATTTTGGTTATAAAGGTTTTCGTCTCAAGGCCTTACGGATATTTCTGGAATTGGGACATCAGATTTTAGACAAAGCTCAAGGCTGTGTTTCTGCCCCAATCTTAATGGTATGTAGTGAGGCAGATAGTGCTGTTAGTCGCTCGAAACAGCAGGATTTCTTCCGAAGAATACTTAAGCAGCAACCGAAATCCTGGTATTACTGTTTCGATGATTCGCTTCACATTGAACACCGAATGATGACAAAATTGGAAGACAATGATTATGAAGAACTGGTAATTATCCTTGCTAAAGCATTTGTTGAGAGTAATTTAACTTGGATAGAGTTTCAGGAAATGGCAAAGCGGATAGCGCAGGGACAAGCTTGTGACCAAATCATGCGTGAACTCAACTTTGACGAACAAGTTTTTCCACAGCTATCTGCAATGATGACTCAAGGTTTTGGGTGTGAGCATCTTAAATGTATCAATCCAGATTCCTAATGAGCATCCCTATTTTGCAAAAAATGAAAAGGTTAAAAATTATTTGCAATTAACAGCTATTAGTGTAGATAATTGGTTTTTAAAGACGCGATGAATCGCGTCTCTACAAATGGTCTATTTGTCGCATTCTTTTTTTAGATGGGTATTAATTTTGAGTCTGAGCCAGAATCGGTAAGGTAATTACAAATTCTGTTCCAACGCCCAGGGTAGAATTCACAACCAATGAACCGCCATGTTTTTCTACAACAATAGACTGAGCGATCGCTAATCCTAATCCTGTTCCTTTACCAACACCTTTTGTAGTAAATAAGTGGTCAAATACTTTTTGTTTGACTGCTTCACTCATGCCTTGACCATTATCAGCAATACTTACTTCAACTTGTTTATTTTTTAAAGAGGTGGTAATTTTAATCCGATTGGGATTGGCTTGAATTTCTTCAAAAATCTTACCTGTATTTGATTCATCCAAGGCATCAATAGCATTTGCTAAGATGTTCATAAATACTTGGTTTAATTGCCCAGGAAAGCATTCAATTTGGGGTAAATTTCCGTACTTATTAATTACTTCAATAGCTGGACGTTCTTCGTTGGCTTTCAGACGATGTTTGAGAATTAAAATCGTACTATCAATACCTTCATGAATGTTAAACGGTACTTTGTAATCTCTATCAGCACGGGAGAAAGTACGCAGACTGGTGCTAATGTTCTTGAGCCTGTCACACGCCATCGTCATGGAATCAATCATCTTAAGCAAATCTTCTAAGGTATATTCCAAATCGATTTCTTCAGCATGAATTAAAATTTCATCTCCGGGAGTAGGAAACTTTTGTTCATATAGTTTCAAGTGTTCGATAACATCAATAAATGTTGGTTTAGCTTGTGTGAGGCTGGCAGCAATAAAACCAAGAGGATTATTCATTTCATGAGCGACGCCAGCAACTAAGTTCCCCAATGCAGACATCTTTTCACTTTGGACGATTTGTAATTGAGCTTGTTGCAAATCTTGTAAAGCTTGCCCCGCTTGCTGATAAAGCCGAGCGTTTTCTAAAGCAATTGCTGCTTGGGAGGAAAGTAGGTTAATCACCTGTAAGCGGTTACTAGTAAATACTCCTTGATTCAATTGATTTTCTAGGTAGAGAATCCCCACCAAATGACCTTGGTTAATAATGGGCGTGCATAATACACTTTGAGGTTGATGTAGGAGCATATATTCTCCAATTACACCAGGAATACTCGTTTCACAATTGTCTATGATGACAGTTTCTTGAGTATTCTTAACGTAATTGATCAGTTTTCTCGGAATATATTGACAAGCATCTATTAGTTGTGAATCAAGAATAGTTTTGACATCAGTCTGGGAATTTAACTGTTGATCGATAAAAGTAATTGCCCGCACTTGCCAAGTATCCTCTTGAGGAAGAATTAATACAGATGTTTTCGCACCAGAATTTTCTAAAATAATGCGAGTGAGACTGCTGATAAGTGCGTCTAATTCGATACAACTGGAGATAGTTTGAGCTGCTTTGAGAATGCAGGTTAAATCTAGAGCATCAGAAATATTAGTGCTGCTGGTAGTGTAAGAAGTAGATGTACGAGCAATGCTGGCTATGGTTTCTAAGGGATTTAAGTTAAATTCTTGCTGTTGCAAAATAGGTTTGAGTAATTTGGGATAGCTTTTTTCCAAGTCATCAGTTTTGGCTTTTGCTCCCCAACGGGCATAACTGTAATATGCTTGTTGCAGATATCCTTCTGCGGCTTTTTCTTTACCCCATTCTAGGTAAAATTTGGCAGCAAGTTCGTTAGCGATCGCGGCTTCCTGAACATAGTCATTAGCGATCGCTTCTTGGATCGCTATTTCATAATAATCTGCGGCTTGTATGCGATCGCCAGTTACACGAGCTTGTTCAGCTAAAATTAAATTGTACTTGTGCTGATAATTTACGGGTGCATGAGCCGCCCATTCTTGCATTTTTGACTGGTTTTCGGCTACTTTCTGGAGATAAAGCTGTTGCTGTGCTTCATTTACCTGAGAACAAAGAGCTAACAAACTCAAAGATTGGTAGAAATTCCGCAAAGGAACAATTAATAAGCCTGCTGCTCCCTGCTCATACTGCTCAAATTTTTGGGAATATTCCCAAGCAGATTCATACTCTCCAAAAAGATAAGCTAAGAGCGTTTTTGCTAAATAGACATAACAAATACCATTAATATTGTTTGTTTCAATTAAAGTCGGTAACATTTCGACTTCATGAAAATGTTTACCAATTAAACAACAGGGATTAGCCGCTTCTCCTTGTAAATTTAGCACCGTCTGCCGCCAGATATTTCCCCAAACTAGAGATACCTCTTGTTTAATTTGCTGCATGAGATCGCAATATTTATCTGCCTCCAGCACAGCATTTTCTAGGTTTTCTCCGCTCCAAAAGAGAAATTGACAATAGCAATTGGCGCAATAGCCTACATATTCTAAATTTCCGGTTTCTAATCCACTTTGCAATCCATCCAAAAATAGATTCAATGTGGATTTAATTGAATCTTTCCAATGTTTAATAAATAGGCTAAAGGTTAAATAAACTCTACTTTTAAGTTCTTTTGTTTGAAATTTTTCTAAAAGTTGTACTGCTAGTTTACCAAACTGATATCCATCTTCAATTGCACCAATACTACACAAAAATAATCCATAGAGACTATAAGCAACAGCTGCCTGTGGTGAGTTGCCATACTTGATACAAATCTCGATCATTGTAAAAATTTTGAGTGGCAATAACATCGGTTTGGCTATATAAACTGGAGCAAACAAACCCGATAATATGCGGAGCGCAAATAATTTTTGGGGATCAATGATTTCTGGCATATCTGCCAATGCTGCAATCGATTGATGAACCAACATTTGTTGTAACTGGTTATATTCATCAAAAATCATTTGAGTGTTACTGTCTTCAGGTAACGTCAAATCTAGTAATTGCAATGCTTCTCTACCTGTGGCTATTGCTTCAATGAATTTATTTTGCGCCGTATAAGATTGGATTTGAATCTCATAAATACGAACTTTTTCCAATGGAGATTTAGCGTTTTTGAGGATAATCTCTACTAATGATTTTGATGACTCAAAGTTTGTATTCAGATATTCTGCCTCAGCCGCAGATTCGTAAACAGCAAGGGCTAAATCATAGCTGCTTTGCCAAGCATTTATCGGTAATAGAAGCATTGCCACTTTTAAATACTCAACTGCTGTTGCATAAGCTGTCGAGTTTTTGGCTTTACAACCCGCTATCAAATTTAACCGGGATAAATGCTCTCGTTCGTCAGCTTCTTTTAATAATTCCAGTCCGTAATTAAATTGATTAACGATCGCAAAAATTCCTGACTCTTGCTGCTCTTTAGGTATGTTCTGCAACAACAATTGCCCAATTTGCAAGTGTGTTGACTGTTTTTGTGCTTCTGGAATGAGTGAATAGGCTGCTTGCTGGACGCGATCGTGTAAAAATTTATATACAACCATCTCAGAATGTTCTTGAGTAGCTGCTTGATTTTCGGAATCAACAAAAAACTTATAAACCTCACTTTGCGGCAAAATTAACCCTTCTTGCAAAGCCTTCCATAAGCAATCTGCGGTTTCTACCTCCGATTGTTTAGAAACAATCGCTAATGTTTTTAAATCGAATTGATTCCCAATACAAGCGGCTAGTTTCAATTGTTGTTGAGTTGATTCTGGTAATCTTCGTAATTGGAAAACCATAAAATCAACAACATTATCTGCTAGAATTTGCTGATTTATTTGAGAAATGTCGCATTGCCAACATCCCTCTACAGAATTAAATTGAATGAGTCGATCTTGATGTAATGATTTCAGGATTTGAGTTGCAAAAAATGGATTTCCTTGAACTTTACGATAAATCAATTGTGAAAGAGATAATGCCACATTTTCTGCACAATTTAACGTATCGGCTACAAGTTGGTTTAATTGTAATTGGTTGAGCGGTTTCAGGTTAAGACTATTTACCTTGACACCTATTTTGCGAATTTCATCCAACATCACTATCAATGGATGTGCTGGAAATACTTCATTATCTCTATAAGCACCAATCAACAATAAATATCCCTGATTAGCTTCATTCATTAATAATTGCATCAGTTTTAATGAAGCTGAATCTACCCACTGCAAATCATCTAAGAATATGACTAAAGGATGTTCTTTAGTTGTAAATACTTGGAGAAATTTATGAAATAATAAATTAAATCGGTTTTGTGCTGCGTTACCTGATAATTCTGGTGCAGGTGGTTGTTTGCCAATAATTTTTTCTAATTCGGGAATGACTTCAATAATTACCTGTCCGTCTTCACCTAATGCTTGAATAATTTGATTTCGCCATTTTTGTATTTGTACATCACTTTCTGCCAGTAATTGCTCCATGAAGTTACGGAAAGCTTGGACAAATGCAGAAAAAGGAATATTGCGATTAAATTGGTCAAATTTGCCTTTGATAAAATAACCGTGTTGACGAACAATAGGTTTATGCACTTCGTTAACAACGGCAGTTTTACCAATCCCCGAAAACCCAGCTACTAACGTTATTTCTGTTGCTCCCAGGCTGACATTTTCAAATGCTTCTAGCAGAGTTTCTACTTCTGTTTCTCGTCCATAGAGTTTATCAGGGATAATAAATCTGTCGCACACATCCCTTTGGGCAATTGGGAAACTTTCAATTTTGCCAGTTGTTTTCAGTTGAGCTAAACAATTTTCTAAATCATGCTTCAATCCTAATACACTTTGATAGCGGTCTTCAGCATTTTTTGCCATTAATTTGCTAACAATATCCGAAATTACCGCCGGAATTTGTAAGTTAATTACATCTATTGATGAGGCTACCTTAGCAATATGGGAATGCACCAACTCCATCGGATCGTTTGATTGAAAAGGTAACTCACCTGTGAGTAATTCGTAAAAAGTTACACCAAGTGAATAAAAATCAGTCCGGTAGTCAATTCCCCGATTCATTCTCCCTGTTTGTTCTGGAGAAATATAAGCTAGTGTTCCTTCTAATACATTGGGGCTGATTAGCATTTGCGTTTCTCTTGGTAATAGAGAAGCAATACTAAAGTCGATTAATTTAACTTGTTTATAATGAGGATTAATTAAAATATTGCTCGGTTTGATATCTTTATGAATGATCCGCTGACTATAGAGTATCTCTAAGGTATTACACAGTGCGATCACTATTTGTAAAAATTCTTGTAAAAACCTGATATCTCGCGTTTGATCGCGAGCAAAATAATCTTTTAGAGAAATGCCACCAAAATCTTCCATCACCAACGCATAGGCATTTTGATACGCCTCTAGGCTGTAGGTTTGAACGATTAAAGATGAGTTTATATTTTTAGCAATGGTGTACTGATTGCGAAACTGCACTAGTTCGTTGAAGGATGGATATGGATTTTTCAGCAGTTTGATCGCTACAGGTAATGAGTCACTTTCTCGATACCCTCGGTAAACTACAGTTCTGGAACCATTGTAGATTTCTTCAATGATTTGGTATCCAGAAATATTAACATTAGTGCTAAACATACTGTTAAATCCGAGTAATTTATAAGTTAATTATTCCCAAATTAATAACGGCAGTTTAGTGTTAATTAGTAAAGATTACTATGGCTTTACTTTTGAGACTATTTATGAAGATAAACTTTAAATTTGATGATACGTTACACGCTGATTTAGCCTTAAATCATCCAATGCAGAGATAGAATACCTCACATAAAGCTTCAAGGTTATCAATAGGAAATTAGGAACCTGCAAAGCCTAAAGTAAAAATTTTTTAACTCCAAAATATACTTGTAAGGGCTGGGTAAAGATTAAAAGGGAAGAGGTTATACCATTTTAGATTTTGAATTTTAGACTTCGGCTGCGCTCAGTCGAACGATTTTGGATTGGGAATTGCCTTGGTGCGTCTGGCTTGGTGTAAATCCATCTGTCGCAATCATTTTTCAAAATTGTATTAAAAACCTTTCACCTTTTCCCTCTAAACTTTAAAGAACTAAGTTAACAACCGCGAACTACTTACTAGTACCTGCTGGGATTTTTAGTTAGGTTTCGTAGTCTGACTAAAGGCAATTATTTACTCGAATAGGAGAGACTATTATTGATTGACAGTAGCGGAAGTTTATTACTCCGCCGACTGTTATAGCAATCCTAAATCATTCGTGAGAGATAAAATCGCTGAAAGGCTTGAAAATAGGTATTTTTAACCTCAGTATTTTCTCACGTTTCAATTTGGATTGCTATATTAGATAGGGTTATGTTATAACCAGTCCTCAACTACGGTTATCTGGAATTACCGCATAAGCATCAATTTCAAACAACATACCGTCAAGTGCAAGTCTAGGAACCGGAATAAGAGTGTTTGCTGGTGGTTTATTTCCCCATAAATTTATAATTTCACGTCCTAACGGGATCAATTTATTTTGGTTGTGATCTACTATAAGAACAGTAGTTTTTGCGACATCTTGTGGTTGTGCCCCAACGGCTGCTAAGGCATAACGGAGGTTTTTAAAAGCCTGTATTAACTGCTTTTCAAATTCATTTGAGACAAGATTCCCTTGTAAATCGGAACCAAATTGACCAGAAATATAGACGGTTCTCGCCCTTGATGGTGTCACAGCTATATGGCTATAGCCATTTTGGGTTGGATTATATAATGTTGGTGGGTTCACCAACTTCAACTCTTTGTTGTCTTTAGCGCTTACTTCCGTTTGTGTTCCCACCATCAAAGCAGTAGTTATTCCACTACCTCCAAGCCACAAAAGTGCATTTCGTCGCGAGAAGTTTGCTACTAGCGAATTTACAGCACTGGTAATACGTTTAGTCATTAAAGCTCCTTAAATGTGAGTTCTCTATTTTTGCTCATACTTAGTTCTATTATCTATCCAATTATGCTAAAAAGCACTATCCAGGAAACATAATACCGTGTAATCACGTAATTAATAGCTCCTAATGGCTTTCAGGTCGTTTAGCTTTCGATATGGATACAGTTAATACTTATACCAAATCAGGTTATTAACCCCCAAAAAGTGTATTAGGCCGCAGCGCATATTATTTTTCGTAAACAGGTTGTGTCGGTTAATAGACTTCTTGGCATTTGTCGGGACAAGGGGAAGGTGGGGCCCTCTCTATGGATAAGGGCTACGGTGTACATACAAGTCGAATTACCCCCCTTAATCCCCCCTTGTGAAGGGGGGAAACAAGAGAATCTCGTTCTCTCCCCTTTGCAAGGGGAGGGTTAGGGTCTGACAAGTGTAGGTTTTTTATGTGGGCATGAGTGGATACTCTCAAATAGAGTTCTAAAGGTGGTTCAAATAACGAAATTTCGTTCTTAGGTGGAAAATTAGAGACTAAGCAAGTTTCTTTTGCAGCCCTCAATATTATGTCTGCTTGATAACTTATTAAACTATTGAAATTTTATATAAGGATATCTAAGTTTCCCGGCTTAGATATCCACTAGCAACATAACCTAAATTTCATAGATTGTTAGCTCTATTCTAACTACTATTTTTTGTTTTTAAATGGTTCTTGGGACAGTTATAAATTCATCCTTAAGTTAGATGTCAAAATTAGATATATATTTTATCTACATACACTTGGCAAATTCAATTAAGATTTTTGTTGTATAATATAATGCTAGTTATTAATAATGCCTTCTTAAGAAGTTATTAAATAAATTTTCTGATTTTTACCTGAAGCTTTTATATTGGGACTAACTTCTCAAGCTGATTAGCGATCGCAACCATAAATATAAGCTATGTGCAGGTGCGTTACACTGTGCTAACGCACCCTACTTTCTAAGACAAGTTATTAATATTAGACTTTTCTAAACTTGCTACTAATCTCACTCCAAATTCTTCTTCAAACACTCCTTTTTTATAATCTAAGCTCCAAAGTTCTAAAGCACAATCATCATCTGATTGAGATGGAAAAATTAGCAGATTGACCTGCTTAAGTTGTGGATAATACTCACATTGCACTTGAGCAACTGCACCAATTTGTCGTCTATCTAATGCTACTGCCAATCTTAAAATCGCACTTAATTGACTAACAATTTGTCGTTGTTGTTTGGTCAGCAAACTCTGGTAGTTTTCATGTTTTTTCTTGGGCGGCGATTTGCGATGATAACGCGCTAAATTGGCAATAATTTCAATCTCGGTTTCTGTATAACCGAGTAATTCTCCATTGCGAATTAAATAGTAAGAGTGCTTGTGGTGAGACGAATGGCTGATATAATGACCGCAATTGTGTAATATGGCGGCTGCCCACAGCATTTGTCGCTCGTCAGTTCCCCAATGATGTAGAGTACCTTGAGTTTGATCAAATAAACTCTCGGCAAATTTTGCCACGCGATCGCTGTATTCTAAGTTGATCTGGTATTTATCTGCGAGTTTGAGGATATTCCGTTCCCGAATTGAACTTTGATAGCGCAGCTTATCTTCAATTAAACCGTGGCTTAACATCCAGTCTACGATTACGCCTTCTCTGAGAGAACGCTCACAAACTGTTACCGATTCACTACCCAAAAGGGTCATTGCTTCCTGTAATATGACTGCACCAGCGAGGATAACTTCAGGGCGCTTCTCTGGCATACCAGGAATCTCAGCCCTTTCGGAATTACTCAGTTTCCGCAAGCGATTTACCAACTCTTGCAAGTCTTTAAAACTAAATTGGTAGCCATTGAGAGTGGAAGGAATAACACCCGACTCTTCCCGTGCATGAATCATTGCCAGGGTTTCAATTGTGCCCGCCGTACCCACCAAACGCGGAGATTCCTCAGACTCTAAATTTGCTAAGATTTCTTCTACAGAACGTTCCAACATCCCGCGTGCATAAGCTTGCAGATATTGGAACTCAGTAGTGCTGATGGGGTCAGTAGTGATTAACTCGCTAGTGAGTCGCACTGCACCAACTTTGGTACTGGTGAGAATGCGGGCTTGCTGACTATCGCCTAAAATTAATTCTGTGGAACCACCGCCAATATCAATAATGGTGTGGGGCTGGTTGTTAAATTCCATCCCCGACAGCACGCCAAGATAAATTCGCCGCGCTTCTTCTTGACCAGAAATCAAGTTAACGCTTAAACCCAACTCCGTTTCTATTGTGTGCAAAAAATCTTTACCATTGGGCGCTTCTCGCACAGCACTAGTTGCTACAGCGATGATTGTTTCAGCGTTGATAGTTTTGGCAACTTCTTGAAAGCGTCCTAAAGCAGCGATCGCCTTTTCAATTATCTCTGGCTTGAGTTCTCCAGTGGTAAGATTGCGATCGCCAAGCCTTACGGTTTCCTTTTCTTTAGCAATAATGCTGAAAGCTGGTAGTGTGGGGTCAATCTTGACTACTACCATGTGTAGAGAATTTGTTCCCAGGTCAATGGCAGCAATAATCCGATGTTGCTTAGATGGTTGAGTTGGACTACTCTCCCAGCTAGAAACTAAATTCAGCATCTAGTTTTCTCTCTTTATTAAGAAATGATGGCAAACGGTGATACGTCGGGTTAGCTAGCACTGATATTTATGACAACACACTTGCTCAGACTGAGTGCTGTTAGCGGTAGCAGGGCGTTGAGCCAGTGCTGAATATTGAGTAAATTAAAAAATACTCAGCATTCGCAACTCAGCTCGATCGAGGGTAACTGAGCTATGTATATTCACCTTACTATTTATAACCTGAGTGACTATTTAAAGATATTTAAAGTTGCCACTTTGGGTTATGTTTTTACAAATAACAAATAACGTTATTCTATAGATGTAAAGAAGTGTGAATTCATCTTTCTAAAGTTATTTGTTGATTTCTATGTTAACCACGCCAGAACGCCCCCAGTCACCAATTTGGCTTGTAATTATCCGGCTTTTACGCTGGCATAAACCAGAAGGGCGGTTAATTTTAATGATTCCTGCCCTTTGGGCTGTATTTTTGGCAGCTTCAGGAAAACCGCCTTTACCTCTGGTTGGTGTGATTATATTGGGTACTCTGGCCACGAGTGCAACTGGGTGTGTTGTCAACGATTTGTGGGATCGGAATATCGATCCAGAAGTGGAGAGAACACGCGATCGCCCCCTTGCTTCTCGCGCCTTATCTGTGAAAGTTGGGATTGTAGTTGCGATCGTCTCTTTAGCGTGTGCAGCAGTCTTGGCTTTTTATCTTAACCCCCTGAGTTTCTGGTTATGCGTGGCAGCAGTGCCTGTCATTTTGCTTTATCCAGGTGCAAAGCGGGTGTTTCCCGTACCGCAACTAGTGCTTTCCATCGCTTGGGGTTTTGGGGTCTTGATTAGCTGGAGTGCAGTCACGCAAAATCTTTCTCAACCAACTTGGTTACTTTGGGGCGCAACTGTACTGTGGACGTTAGGATTTGATACAGTTTACGCCATGAGCGATAAAGAAGACGATCGCCGCATTGGTGTTAATTCTAGCGCCCTATTTTTTGGTAATTATGCCCCTCTAGCCATTGGAATTTTCTTTGCTGGCACAATTTTGTTATTGTCTTGGTTAGGCGTAGTAATACATCTACACTTAGCCTTCTGGATTAGCCTTGCAGTTGCTACTATCGGATGGGTTTGGCAGTCTCTGCGATTAAGAGAGCAATACTTACCTAATTCTGCTTATGGTAAGATGTTTCAGCAAAACGTGTGGATTGGTTTTATTTTACTTGCTGGGATGATTGCTGGATCTTTATAAGCAGTCAATTGGATTTACCCCACTCAATCCCCCCGATGCATTGAGGCAAATAAATATCCGGTTCTCCCCCTTACCAAGGGGGAGTTAGAGAGGGTCAGAAGGACTTGTGTGTACACCGTAGGCTTGCGGGGAAGGGTTTAGGAGTGGGACTCTTACTGATTATGCGTTGAAAATTTCCCATGCTATTTAATGCGTTTAAAAATCGTAAATCTCCTAAAATCGAATTCAGCAAAACTAACCCAACCTGGCGCGTAGCGTGGGGAACAGTTGATGCAAATCATGAAGATATAGCTTGGCGAGATGAAAAAATTTCTGTAATTTTACCACGCACAACTTCGGAATTGCCGACGGAAAAATTAGCAATCAGTTCTAGAGGACGATTTGTTGTTGTTGGTGATGTTTGGTTAACTAACCGAGTGCAATTGCTGCAAAAGTTGGGAATTGAACCAGATAGCTTTCAAGGAAGTTCTCTGCAACTGGTGGCCAATCTTTGGGAACGATGGGGTAATGAAAGTCTTAGCCAACTTGTGGGGATGTTTGCGTTGGTGGTTTGGGATAGAGAGAAACAGGTGTTGAGATTGATTCGCGATCGCATCGGTGTTCGTACTCTCTATTACACTACCACTGGTTCAGTTCGTTGGATTGCCCCTCAACTGAGAACTTTAGCACCTCATCGTTCATCCGATTTAGATTTGGTGGCGTTGCGAGATTATCTTTGTTGTGCTTTTGTTCCTGGCGAACGAACCCTTTGGGAACAGGTGCAAGAACTTCGACCTGGAACTGTTTTAGAATTTCCTGACTGCAAAGTTACAGCTTATTGGCAGCTTCAAGAACAGATTATAGCAAGCGATCGACCCTTAGCATGGCATGGCGATCGCTTGCGAGAACTTTTAGAGCAAGTTGTTCGAGAATATTTACCACCAGCAAATGAACCCGTTGGCGTTTTTCTTTCCGGTGGTTTGGACTCCAGCAGTATCACTGCTTTAGTCGCAAAATTCCACAAAGCACCAGTCCACACCTTCTCGATTCATTTTGGTTCGGAATGTCCCAATGAGTTAGAATTTTCCAGTCTGGTTGCATCCCATTGTCAAACACAGCACCACATTTTAGAAATTACTTTTAAGGATATGTGGTCACGCCTGCCGGAAACAATGGCTTATTTAGATGACCCCATTGGCGATCCACTGACTGTTCCCAACTTGTTGCTGGGACGACTGGCAAGAGAAAGCGTAGAAGTAGTTTTAAATGGTGAAGGTGGCGACCCTTGCTTTGGCGGCCCAAAAAACCAGCCGATGCTAATTAATAGTTTATATGGCTCTGTCACCAATCAGGATGCATTGTATGCTTATTTAATTTCCTTTCAAAAGTGTGCTGTTGACTTACCGCAACTTTTAAAACCAGAAGTTTGGACAGCAGTAGAAACAGCGCCTTGGGTTTTTGCAGAAGATTTATATTCCCAAGCAAACTATCTGAATCGTTTGATGGCAATGAATATCAAATTTAAAGGCGCTGACCAAATTTTGACCAAAGTCAGTAACTTGACTCAAGCTGCTCTTTTGCAAGGTCGTTCTCCTCTGTTTGACCAACGAGTAGTAGAGTTAAGCATGGAGATACCTCCAGAGTATAAGCTTTCTGGAGTGGAAGAAAAAGCAGTTTTAAAGCAAGCGATTACCTACAGTACATCCTTGGCGATCGCAGATATCTTACCAGACACAATTATTCATCGTCCCAAAAGTGGGATGATGGTACCGGTACAGTTAGGATTTCGGAAATATTGGCAGCAAGAAGCCAGAGATTTATTGCTCAATCGAAATGCATATATTACTCCTTACTTAAACCAATTGCCAATTCGTAATTGGTTAAACTATCAAGGAGATACTTGGAGCCGGTATGGAGTAAAGCTGTGGTTGCTTGCTAGTTTAGAAATTTGGTTACAAGTAAATCAAAAAGCACAGTAGTGAAAGCAACAAAAAGATAGGTCATGACTAAGTTGGGTTATGCTTTCGCTATCAGTGCTGAGTAATAAGTGAGAAGTACTCACTACTGATGAAAATTTTGCATCTTACAGCTATTTTCAGGTAAATAGAACGTGAGTTCGACAGACCTCTCCCGGACAGCCTCCCTCTCCTAAAAGGCGAGAGAGGAGTAACGAGAAAAGAAAAGTTTTTGCTCCCCTCTCCTAGTAGGAGAGGGGCTGGGGGAGAGGTCAAAATAGCACTCGTCGAACTCATCTTAAATAGACTACGCAGTAGGGGCGCAAGGTCTTGTGCCCCTACAACAGGTGTGGTTCAAATACATGATTTCTGCTGTAACTCATCCCCTGGCTTTTCATAAAAAGCCGCAGGGAAATCGAAGTCATTGTCATTAGTACCAATGACAAATGACCAAAGACAAATGACTCTTGTTATATGAATATTTCCTGACTTATGTCAGCATTTTTTGTTTTAAAAACCACTGAAAAAACGCATTTTCAAGTGATTGTCGATTTTCTGTTAATTTATTTTTGATTATTTACTGAGCTAACCTCCATTTGCGGTGTACTCTCAATATACGGTAACTACTAATACTTCTCGGTTTTTGGGAAAAAAGAAAGGGGAAAGGGAAAAGAAAAAACCTTTAACCCAAACCCAGTAAACTTTTGCCAAAACCCGATTCCGAATTAAAAATGCACAAAACCAGAAGTATTACGGTAACTAACACACTCAACCTTTGAGATCAATTACACCCAGAGGTGAATACCATGAACAATTATGCTCAACAACAGGAATTTATTTTAAGTCAAATCACAAATAAATATTTTCAGCGCCGAGATTTCAGTGGATGTGACTTGAGGGGAATCGACCTGAAAGGAATTAATTTAAGTGGTATTAACTTTATCGGAGCGGATTTGCGTGATGCAAATTTGTCTGGCTGTATTCTAACTCGTGCTAATTTAAGTGGCGCAAATTTGATGCAAGCTAGCTTACGTGAAGCTAATTTGTATGAAGCGTCTTTATGTGAAGCTAATTTGACTAATGCTGATTTAACAAGAGCAAATTTGTGCGGAACATTCTTATGGCGGGTGAAATTCATAGGTAGTAATCTTTGGGGTGCTTCTTTATGTGATGTAGATTTGAGAGAAGCAGACTTAAGTGAAGCCAAATTAATTGAAGCATCGTTGATTGAAGCTAACTTAAGTTTTGCAAATCTCACACGAGCCAAGTTATGTGGAGCAATATTACTAGAAGCTAACTTGACTGAGGCTAACTTAACCGGTGCAGACTTGACATGGGCAAATTTAACCAAAGCAAACTTGAGTAAAGCAAACCTTTGGAAGACAAATTTGATTTATGCGAAGTTGCGAGATACTATTATGCCTGATGGTACAATTGAGCAACCTCAGATAGTTATTTATTAGCTAGAAATAGCTCTGCCAAAGTGAGATAATCTTGTGATTTGGTTTTCATGCTCTGCATGAAAAGGAGATACAGCAGAATTCAAAAGTTAGAAGTCAAAATAAGTAAACTTGAAACTCAATACTTATCGGGTTTTGGGGAAGAGGAAAGGGAAAGAAAAAACCTTATAACCCTTAGTCTTTTCCCAAAACCCAATTTTGAATTAAAAATGCACAAAGCGAGAAGTCTTGAAGCCTTAGTTAATACGGCTTCAGCATCAATTATAAATATTTATTATATTATAAGTAATTTTTAAGCCTTAGTTAACACAGCTTCTTCTATGATTATGAATGCTCAAACTGTAGTTAACACAGCTTCTTCTGTAATTATGAATGCTCTAGCTGTAGTTAACACAGCTTCTTCTGTGATTATGAATGCTCAAACTGTAATTAAAATATAGCCATTCCCATTCCGATGCGGTACAGCATTATACCGAGGGTGTAGGGCACGGCACTGTCCATTAGTGTCAACTTAAGAAGATGTAAAACCTCAAAGTTCACTCGCTGACTGATAAGAAATAAACACAGGAGAAAATCATGGCTAATTCATCATTCAACCTGCTGAACCTCTCTGCTTTGAATGGCACTAATGGCTTTATAATTAACGGCATTGCAGAATATGACCAGCTAGGCTTTTCAGTCAGCAATGCGGGAGACATCAACAACGATGGCATTGACGACCTAATTATTGGCGCGGGATATACCGACCCTAACGGCAACTCTTATACTGGGCAAAGCTATGTGGTGTTTGGAAGGACGAATCTGGGCAGTGGCGGCAGCCTCAACCTCTCTTCTCTGGATGGCAATAATGGCTTTATAATTAACGGCATTGCAGCAAAAAATAGCTACTCCTCAAGCTATTCAGTCAGCAATGCGGGGGACATCAACAACGATGGCATTGACGACCTGATTATTGGGACAAGTAATACCTACCCTTACGACAAAGATAATGCTGGGCAAAGCTATGTAGTGTTTGGGGGAACGAATCTGGGCAGTGGCGGCAGCCTCAACCTCTCTTCTCTGGATGGCAATAATGGCTTTATAATTAACGGCATTGCAGCAAAAAATAGCTACTCCTCAAGCTATTCAGTCAGCAATGCGGGGGACATCAACAACGATGGCATTGACGACCTAATTATTGGCGCGGGATATACCGACCCTAACGGCAACTCTTATACTGGGCAAAGCTATGTGGTGTTTGGAAGGACGAATCTGGGCAGTGGCGGCAGCCTCAATCTCTCTTCTCTGGATGGCACTAATGGCTTTTTGATTAACGGCATTGCAGAAAGTTCTTCAGTCAGCAATGCGGGGGACATCAACAACGATGGCATTGACGACCTGATTATTGGCGCACCGGGTGCTAGCCCCAACGGCAACTATCGTGCTGGGCAAAGCTATGTGGTGTTTGGGGGAACGAATCTAGGCAGTGGCGGCAGCCTCAACCTCTCTTCTCTGGATGGCACCAATGGCTTTTTGATTAATGGCATTACAGAAAATAACTTGTTAGGCGCCTTTGTCAACAATGCGGGGGACATCAACAATGATGGCATTGACGACCTGATCGTTGGCGCACTTAATCTCTACCCCTATAGCAGAAATTATCCTTGGCAAAGCTATGTGGTGTTTGGGAAAAGAAATCTGGGCAGTGGCGGCACCCTTAACCTCTCTTCTCTGGATGGCACTAATGGCTTTTTGATTAACGGCATTACGGTAGGTGACGACTCGGAGGGCATCTCAATCAGGAATGCAGGGGACATCAACAACGATGGCATTGACGACCTGATTATTGGCGCACCGGCTGCCAAACCCAACGGCATCCGTAATGCTGGGCAAAGCTATGTGGTGTTTGGGGGAAGGAATCTGGGCAGTGGCGGCATCTTCAACCTCGCCTTCTTGAATGGCAATAATGGCTTTATAATTAACGGCATTGCAGCAAATGACTTCTCAGGCAAATCAGTCAGCAATGCGGGGGACATTAACAACGATGGCATTGACGACTTGATTATTGGCGCACCTTATGCCAATCCCAACGGTAAAGAAGTTGCTGGGCAAAGCTATGTGGTATTTGGGGGAACAAATATTGCGACTAGCAACACTTCTCCCAACCTGACTGGAACTGCTGATGCAGATAACTTATTTGGCACACCTAGCAACAACATCATCAATGGGTTGACTGGTGACGACACCATAAAAGGTAATGGCGGTGAAGATAAATTTTTGTTTCGCCTTGGCGATGGCGATGATACTATCGCCGATTTTGGTGGCATTGGTAAAGGCACAACCCCAATATCAGCGGCGATCGCTAATGTTGACACCTTACAATTTAAAGGTTCGGGTTTAACTGCCCAAAATCTGCAATTAACTCAAAATGATAACAATTTAGAAGTGACTTTTGAAAAAGTGGCTTTTACCAAAGTCACTTTGCAAAACTTTAAACTAGAAAACCTGGATAACCTCCCAGAAAGCAGTTCACGAACTGCACTTGGCAATATCCTATTTGATGGGCAAACCAACATCGCCGACAGCTTTGATGTCTTCGATGCTAACTCCACTCAAACTACGCTATTCAACAAGAACATGGTGACTTTCCTCAATGACCTCAACAATAACATCACGGGTTTTGACAACTCTAATGATGTGGTTAATGGGCAGGGGGGTGACGACACCCTTAACTCAACCGTAACTCCTGGTAATGATACCCTGGGGGGCAACAGCCGTAAAGATACATTTGTATTTCGTCCTGACGATGGCAATGATATCATCACCGATTTTAGTGGCATTGGTAAAGGCACAACCCCAACGTCGGCGATAATTGCTTCTTTGGACACCTTACAATTTATCGGTTCGGGTTTAACTCCCGAAAATCTGCAATTAACTCAAAATGCTAACAACTTAGAAGTTAGCTTTGAAAATGTCGCCTCTACCAATGTCACTCTGCAAAACTTCAAATTAGAAACCCTCGATAATCTGCCTGCTTCTGGAGCAACACCTGCGATTGGCAATATTCTATTTGATGGGCAAACCAACATCGCCGACAGCTTTGATGTCTTCAATGCCAACTCTACTCAAACTAGCCTATTCAACAAAAACACAGTTACATTCCTCAATGACCTGAATAACAGCATCACAGGTTTTGAAAACTCCAACGATGTGATTAATGCTCAGGGGGGTAATGACATTATCTATGGCTTGAGTGGCAACGATCTATTGCGAGGCGGCGATGGCAATGATACTCTCGTCGGTGGTGCTGGCAATGATACTCTCGTAGGCGGTGCTGGCGCGGACTGTTTCGTTTACAACACCGATGCAGTTTTTAGCATGACTGCTGTTGGTGTAGATGCCATTAGTGATTTCAACAGTTCCCAAGGTGATAAAATTGTTCTAGATAAAACTACCTTTAGTGCTATTACTTCAACTGCTGGAACAGGTTTTAGTAACAAAAGTGATTTTCAAATCATTTCTAATGGGGAAACTAGCACAGCGAAAATTATCTACGACGCTTTTCGTGGACAGTTATTTTACAACCAAAATGGCAGTGCGGCTGGTTTTGGTAGTGGTGGTCTATTTGCAACTGTGACTGGTGCGCCAACTCTGAGTGCATTAGATTTTATTGTACAAACTTAAATGCTATTTAGAGGAGCAGTGTGATTTGAACGATAATTTAGCCAAACGGTCACGAAATACTTCACTTTGTACTA
>NZ_JAVRCK010000015.1:0-119916 GCF_034530815.1 Nostoc sp. DedSLP03 | reverse complement strand
ATTTTGAATTTTGAATTTTGAATTTTGAATTTTGAATTGATTTCTCCCCTGCCTCCCCTCCCCAATTCCAAATCAACTCACTTGAACTTCAATAGGCAGTTCTAATATATTGGCAACCGCAGAAATCAATTTATTGGGGTCAATTGGCTTAGATAAATGCTGCTGAAACCCTGCTGAAAGGGCTTTCAAGCGGTCTTCCTCTCGCGTGTATGCTGTTAAAGCGATCGCGGGGATGCATCCACCTTTTTCTGGTTCTAAAGAGCGCAGTTTCCTAATCAGTGTATAACCATCTTGCTCTGACATACCGATGTCGCTAATCAGGATATCTGGTTTTGCTTGTTCAAGTACTACTAGCGCTTCATCAACTGATGCTACCGCACTGGCAAAAGCCCCATACTCCTCAAACATAAAACTGAGAAAGTTACGGGTATCTGCTTCATCATCTACAACTAAAACTCTTAATCCAGCAAGGGGCGTCGATGCCACAGGGGAAGAAATTTCTCCCGTAGCTTCTCTACTCACCTTACTACCCTTATTGTCTTGTAGAAGTGGTAGTCTGACAGTAAAGGTTGCTCCTTGTCCAGTACCTAAACTTTCGGCAAAGATTGCACCTTTGTGTAGTTCTACTAGATGACGGACGATCGCTAATCCTAGCCCTAATCCATTGTGCGATCGCGTTGTGGTACTGTCTGCTTGCCGAAAACGCTCAAATACTTTGGGTAAAAACTCGGAACTGATACCAACGCCCGTATCGATAACTTCAATTTGGGCGTACTGGGATTTTGGATTTTGGACTTCGGCTTCGCTCAGTCGAACGATTTTGGATTTTAGATTATTGCTTTCATCAGTATTTGCAGAGTCTAAATTTTCACTATCAGATTCAAATCTCAAATTGTTCGACTGGCTTGTACTGATGGTTGTGGAAGTAGCGCCCACACCGAAGTCTGAAATCGAAAATCCAAAATGCTTTGATAGCCTAACCTCTACCCTGCCACCTTTAGGGGTAAATTTTATTGCATTAGTTAGTAGGTTCCAGACAATTTGCTGTAAACGGGCTGGATCGCCATAAACTGACCCGATGGAAGTATCCAGCAGAGTATTTAATTGAATCTCTTTTGGTTCTGCTAGGGGACGCACTGCCTCTAATGCTGCCTCCATCACTGTGAGCAGATTTACTGCCGATACGTTTAACCGCAACTGACCACGGATAATCCGGGATACATCCAAAATATCCTCAATTAGTTGCATCTGAGATATGGCGTTGCGTTCAATCGCCTCCAAGGCGCGAGAAGTGGCTTTTTCGTCAAGTTTTTTGGTGCGGAGGATTTTTGACCAGCCCAGCATTGAGGTTAGAGGTGTGCGCAGTTCGTGGGAGAGAACTGCTAGAAACTCATCTTTCATCCGATTTGCGGCTTCTGCTTCGTGTCTTGCCGTTTGTTCGCGAATCACTTGAGCGCGAACTTCTTCTGCTTGCTTGCGTTCGGTAATATCTTCGAGAGTGCCTACATAACCCAACAAGTCTCCTTGACTGGAAAGCATCGGTGATGAGCGAACTTGAACCCAACGAATATTACCGTGAGCAGCTTGAAAGCGAAATTCTTCTGAGTATTCCCGACCTTCACAAATGTAAGCAGACCAACTAGCGATCGCTCGTTCTCTATCTTCTGGATGAACAGATTCCAGCCATCTTTTCTCTAAACTCTCTGCGGCTTTCAGACCACAAATTATCTGATATCGGGGATTAGTATATTTACAGCCACCTTCAGTATCAGTTTCAAAAATGCCAACGGGTGAGCAGGTACTTAGCGATCGAAATCGTTCTTCACTTTGCCTGAGTTCGGTATTCACAGCTACCAGTTGCGCTGTTTGTTGTTTGATGGCTTCTGTTTTCTTAAATAGTTCTACAAATACTGTGACTTTAGAAGTCAAAATATTGGGGTCTAGTGGTTTGAGCAGATAATCAACAGCACCCAAGGCATAACCTTTAAACAGCATTTGGTCGCTGGTGCTAAAGGCGGTAAGAAAGATAATTGGAGTGTGACGCGATCGCCCCCGATTGCGAATTAAGGTAGCAGTTTCAAAACCGTCCATCCCTGGCATTTGCACATCCAGCAAAATCACTGCAAAGTCTTGATGCAGCAGACACCTCAAAGCTTCTTCCCCGGAAGTAGCTCTCACGAGATTCTCCCCTAGTTTTTCTAGGATTGCTTCTAGTGCCAGCAAATTTTCTAGTTTATCATCTACTAGGAGGATGTTGACTTTGGATTCCATCTGCATCGGTTTATTTCGGTGATGATTGACAAAGCTTGACCATCTGGGAAGCAATGTTTGAGAGTGTCAAAATCCAGTCTACTTCAATAGCAGAAATTGCTGCCTCTGGCATAATATCGCTTTCAGCTGTGGCAGGTTCTTGTACAATAGTAATTCCTCCCCGCGCTTTTATTTTCTTAAGACCTTGCATACCATCTTGGTTTGCTCCTGTCAATATTACACCAATAACTTCTTCTGTGTAGACATCAGCTGCCGACTCAAACAGCACATCAATAGATGGTCTAGCATAAGAAACAGGCTCATCAGTCGAAAGAGCAAAATGACCTGGTTCAACCAGTAAATGATAATCTGCTGGGGCTATGTAGATATATCCCGGTAGTATTTCGTCCTTGTCTTCCACTTCGCGAATTTTCAGCAAAGTGGATTCTTGCAATAAATTCTGGAGTGTGTTGCTAGATTCTTTATGACGATGTTGTACGATCGCGATCGCTACAGGGAAGTCTGCGGGTAAATTACCCAGGACGATTTTCAGTGCTGATAATCCGCCCAAAGAAGTACCAATTACCACAATTTTAAACGACACTTATTTCGCCCTCACACCTACAGAATGCGAATTAGGTAAATAACAAAGAGTATTTCATACTGAATCAGTCAGTGTTTTCTTGCTTCTTTGCTCTTACCAGTAACCCATGCTTAGGTGCAAAAATCATTGCTACGATAAACAACAAGGTTTGCAACACAACTATGCAACCCCCCGTTGCACCATCGATATGATAGCTGATGTAAGTCCCCATGACACTAGAAAATACGCCCGATGCCATTGCAATTAGTATCATGTGGTCGAAACGGTCTGTTAATAAATAAGCTGTTGCTCCCGGAGTAACTAACATCGCTACAACCAGAATAATCCCCACTGTCTGAAGTCCGGCAACAGCAGTTAACGAGAGTAATGATAGTAAAATATAGTGCAGTACTCCTGTATTTAAGCCGATGGAACGTGCATGAGTGGGGTCAAAACAAAATAATAGTAGGTCTTTACGTAAAACAGCTATTGTTACTAAAGTAATTACGCTAATAATCACCGTTTGGATAATATCTTCATTAGAAATACCTAAGACATTACCAAACAAAATGTGCGTCAAGTCTACGCTGCTGGGAGTTTTGGAAACTAATACCAAACCTAGAGCAAAAAATCCTGTAAATACAAGTCCAATGACAGTATCTTCTTTAATTCTCGTTTTCGCTTTGATATAACCGATCGCAATAACTGAACCCACTCCAAAAACAAAAGCACCCACAGCAAAAGGGATATTTAAAACGTAAGCAATTACAACCCCAGGCATTACTGCATGGGAAACAGCATCTCCCATTAATGCCCAACCTTTGAGGGTCATAAAACAAGATAAAACAGAACAAACCACCCCAACTAAGGCACTTACACAAATTGCCTTCACCATGAATTCATGCTGTAGGGGTGTAGTGAACCAGTCTAAGAATGCAAGAGTATTCATATTTTTATAACTTTAATCCAAGCAATATCAACTAAAAATTTTCACTCAATCAGATTCACCTTGATTTCCACGGATTAGCTGACTTTTGTTCAGAGATAAATCTCCAAGAGAACCGCCAAAAGTCCGTGAGAGATTCTCTTCTGTGAAAACTTCGGATGTATCACCATAAGCTAAAATAGTACGGTTAATGAGTACTACTTGGTCGCAGAAAGTAGTGATAGACGCTAAGTCATGGGTAGAAATCAAAATTGTATGACCTTCCTCTCGCAATTCCAGCAATAAGTCAATCATCGCTTTTTCTGTTTTGATATCTACCCCAGTGAAGGGTTCATCTAATAGCAAAACTGTTCCCTGTTGTGCCAAAGCACGGGCGAGAAAGGCACGTTTTTTCTGTCCGCCAGAGAGTTCTCCAATTTGGCGATCGCGCATCGACCACATTTGCATTCTTTCCAAACTCTCCCTCACCACTCTTCGATCGTTCGCCGACGGAATTCGCAGTATATTCATGTATCCGTAGCGCCCCATCATCACCACATCATGGACACTTACTGGAAAATTCCAGTCCACTTCTTCTGATTGTGGTACATAAGCAACCAAGTTTTTTTTCTGTACAGTCTTTATCGGTAAACCATTAATCAAAACCCTTCCCGTAACTGGTTTCAAAAAACCCATAATTGCCTTAAATAGGGTTGATTTACCACTACCATTCATCCCTACTAAACCACTAATTGAACCTGCTTGAATTTGCAAAGAAGCACCATGTAAAGCAACTTTGCCGTGATAAGCAACTGTCAAATTTTCGACATCAATACTAATGGATTTCATTAAAAATTACCTCTAAAATTAATTAATAGTTTGTAGTAAGCGGCTTCAGCCCTCTTTTCAAAGACGTAACGTTTTCCAGAAAATAAAATAGGACTAAATTCGTTACTACAAGCTTATTTTCAATAGTTAAATTTATTCTTGCATACTTGCTCACTTTTCCTCTAATCCCTGAGTTAGAGTATTAATATTACCTTCTAGCAACTTGAGATAAGTCGGTGCTGGCCCGTTTGCTGGAGACAGGGAATCAACATAAAATACTCCACCAAACCTTGCTCCTGATTCTCTCGCTACCTGACGTTGCGCTCCATCGTTGACTGTACTTTCACAGAAAACTACAGGTATTTTATTTTTTTTAACTATATCAATGACTTTCTCTAGCTGTTTGGGAGTAGCTTGTTGTTCAGAGTTGACTGCCCAGAGATAAGCTTCTTTCAAGCCATAATCGCGGGTGACGTATGAGAAAGCGCCTTCACAGCTTACCATGTAGCGCTTTTCTGCTGGAACTAACGACACGCTTTTTCGCAGTTTCTCATCAACTTCCTTAATTTTTTGGCTGTATGCTTTGGCATTGGTATTATAAGTCTCTGCATTCGCTGAGTCCAAATTAACCAATGCCTTACGAATATTCTCTACGTAAATCAAGGCATTTTCTGGTGACATCCAAGCATGGGGATTAGGTTTCCCTTTGTAGGCATCCTCCGCAATTTCAACAGGCTTAATTCCCTCACTTAGGGTAACGTGAGGTACATTAGGAACGCTGTTATACAATTTCTGTGCCCAACGCTCTAAATTCAGACCATTATTCAAAATTAGGTCTGCTTTTTGCGCCCTCACCAAATCGCTAGGAGTTGGTTCATAACCATGAATTTCCGCCCCTGGTTTGGTGAGAGATTCAACAATCGCCTTGTCTCCTGCCACGTTTTGCGCCATATCTGCAATGACTGTAAAGGTGGTAAGAACTACTTTTTTACCTTTTTTATCTAGGTTGGTGTTAGTTGTGCCTGGGTTTGGACTTAACTGTGGTTGAGAATTAGAGATTGACGGGCTACACCCACTCAAACATAGCCACAATAGCAGCCCAGACGCTAAAGCCAATTTTTGCCCGTGCTGCGGTAGTTGCATCTGAAAGTTATTGATATTAAATCTCATTATAGCAATTTCATAATCTTCTCACTTTTGTTTCACTTTAGCAGAAGGAAGATAAAAATGAAAGAATTATGAAAATCATCTCAGAGCAAAAAAGCGAACCTATTGCAATAAACTATATTTCTGAGTTCTGGCTTAACCATGATTCCTTACTTTTGTCTTTTTAAAGGTTTTTTTGAGTGATTCAAATATTTTTGTTATTTACATCACAAACAAATATTTTACTATTGTGAAATAACTTACAGACAAATATTATTTTTCGGCTTTTTTGTATTTAAAAAAAATGCAAAAGTAAATACATTATGAAAATCTTTGTTTGTTAAACAACTAACCTTTAAAAGTTTAATATTTATTGTTTTGACAATTCATAAAAATTTACTTAAGCTAAAGGATAGGTTAAGCAAATCAACAAACGACAGCGATTTTATTTAGCTACATCAAGAATTGCTGTTGCAGACTATTGGCATAAGGAAATGAATCAAAACAAAAATTATTCCATGTAGGCAATTTAACCAAATTTGGCTACAAAAAGCTAAGACATGATTAAGCGTATTGCACCGCGCAGATATTGAACAGAATTCGGTCAATTATGGATGGATACTTGTGGTGATGTTAGTGAGTGTCCATCAATTATTGAAGCTTGACTAGCGATTTTAGATTTTTGATTAGGGTCTTCTAGTTTATATCTCGTCTGGGACGGAATAAATCTAAAAGACGCTCGCTAAGACTGCGCGATCGCCAATCCAAAATCCAAAATTTATTGACCAAAGTGCGGTAGATATGTCCAGGAGAAGACGATGCTTGAGTATTTGACATCTTTGAACGACCACAATTTGCCCTATCCAGATACGATTCATCCCATCGTTGTCCACTTCGTAATTGCGATGGTGTTGTTTTCCTTCTTCTGCGATGTAATCGGCTATTTTACTGGTAAATCCGGTCTTTTTGAGGTGAGTTGGTGGAATATGTTAGTTGCCACGATCGCCATCTTCGTCGCGATTATCTTTGGTCAGTTTGAAGCGGGATTAGCACAACCCTACAGCCTAGCGAAATCGGTGCTGAATTTGCATACGCTAATTGGTTGGTCGCTTTCAGGAATTATCACCGCGATTACAGCTTGGCGCTATGTAATTCGTGCCCGCAATCCTAAAAAAGTACCGATTTATTATTTGGGAGCCGGGCTAGTTTTAACTTTAATAGTTGGCTTGCAGGTATATCTCGGAGATGAGCTTGTTTGGGTATATGGATTGCATACCGTGCCAGTTGTGGAAGCAGTAAAGGATGGTGTGTTGCGATGAACTCAGAATTAATTGACCAACTGAACGGTTCTTTAGGTGCAAACGGATTACCTTACACCATTCCCATTCATCCCAATTTAGTCCATCTGACAATAGGTTTGTTCATCATTGGGATCGCCTTTGATATTGTTGGTGTTCTGTTCCCCTTTGAAAAATGGGTCTTCAAATTTTTGGCGATTACTGTCGAACGTGACAACTTATTTGCTGTTGGCTGGTACAACATGCTAGCTGCCAGCATCATCACATTTTTCACAGTGGGAGCAGGCTTTTACGAAATGCTGTTGGCAACACCACCGACGGATATAAAGAGTGCCTGGGGATTGCAGGCAATGGAAACTATGCTTTGGCATGGTGTAGGTGGTGTGTTCTTATTAGCGCTGATTGTTGGCATGACCATCTGGAGAGCATGGCAGCGCTTCGTTTGGGGCAGACAAGAATATAAACATACAGATAGAGAAGTGCAATGGATCTATCTGTTTGCAGGCATAGCAATCATGTTCGTTATGTACATCCACGGCACACTAGGAGCGCAACTAGCTGCTGAGTTTGGCGTACACAATACAGCAGATAATTTGCTGCGATCGCACCAAGACCTCAACACAACACTCAAATAGTCATTTGTCAATTGTCCTTTGTCATTTGTTTAAAGTTACTAACCAATGACCAATGACCAATGACCAATGACCAATGACTAATGACCAATGACCAATGACCAATGACCATGAAAATCCAGAAGATTTTAAATATTTTGACGCTGCTTACAGGCGCGATCGCAGTGACTGTTACGAGTCTCTGGATCGGCAAGCAGGCTTACTCCTGGCTTCCTCCCCAAGCAGCAGCCGAATCCCTACTCATTGATGATTTGATTAGCTTCTTAGTAACTCTCGGAGCCTTCATCTTCTTGGGAGTAACAAGTACTCTGATGTATTCTGTGATCTTCCATCGGGCAGTCAAAGATGACTTCACTGATGGCCCCCCGATTCATGGCAATATCACCTTAGAAGTTGTCTGGACAGCAATCCCAATTCTTTTGGTGTTTTGGATTGCGGGTTACAGCTACCAAATTTATGAACAAATGGGAATTCAAGGCCCATCGGAATTAGTTCACCTACATAATCCGTTAGCAATGCAATCGGCTCATGCAGATCCAAAAGATGCACCAGCTAACGCTTTAGCAGAACCTGTAGAAAAAATCGACGTACTAGCTAAACAGTGGGCGTGGGTTTTTCATTATCCTGAAAAAGATATTACTAGTACCGAATTGCATTTACCAAGCGATCGCCGGATACGTTTAGCGCTGAAATCACAGGATGTTTTGCACGGCTTTTATATACCTGCGTTCCGCCTCAAGCAGGATATTATTCCTAACCACGCGATCGACTTTGAATTTACTCCCATCCGCCCCGGACAATACCGATTAACCGATTCCCAATATAGCGGTACATACTTTGCGACGATGCAAGCGAATGTAGTCGTCGAATCTCCTGAAGATTATCAGCAGTGGCTAGCACAAGCTGCAACCCAAAAGCCATCCCTAGCAAATAATCAGGCAGCTTCTGAGTATGCCCAAACATCCAATCAATCAGTCCAAACAGGTTGGGTTACAGTTCCACCTGCTGCACCACCTCTAGTCAACATAATTGGTAATTGATAAGAGAGTAATTCGTACTTGCAATCAGATTTTATTACGAATTACGAATTACGAATTACGAATTATTTAGTCAATTCTCCTGGTTGAAAGGAAAGTAACCATGACTAATGTTCCTATTGAAGGTATCCTTCTCCCTGATGAGAAGCATAACCACGAATCTGCAAGTAACTGGAAAGAATACTTCAGCTTTAGTACTGACCACAAGGTAATTGGTATACAGTATCTCGTTACCTCCTTCTTCTTCTTTCTCGTCGGCGGTATCTTTGCGATGGTGATGCGGGGAGAACTGATGACACCCGAATCAGATTTAGTCGATCGCACCGTCTACAACGGTATGTTCACCATGCACGGCACTGTGATGCTGTTTTTGTGGACATTTCCCTCACTGGTTGGTTTTGCTAACTATCTAGTACCCCTGATGATTGGGGCGCGAGATATGGCATTTCCCCGCCTGAATGCCGTCGCCTTTTGGATGGTGCCAGTAGTTGGGATTTTGATGATGGGTAGCTTCTTTGTCCCTGGTGGCCCAGCCCAAGCCGGTTGGTGGTCTTACCCACCAGTCAGTCTCCAGAATCCCACAGGTAACTTGATTAATGGTCAAGTTCTCTGGCTCTTAGCAGTGGCAATATCCGGCGTATCCTCAATTATGGGGGCAGTCAACTTTGTCACTACAATCGTGAAGATGCGCGCCCCAGGAATGGGCTTCTTTCGGATGCCCTTGTTTGTCTGGGGAGTATTTAGCGCCCAAATCATCCAACTATTCGGACTACCTGCATTGACAGCTGGTGCGGTGATGTTGCTACTTGACCTCACAGTTGGCACCGCCTTTTTTGACCCTAGCAAGGGTGGGAATCCAGTGATGTTCCAGCATTACTTCTGGTTCTACTCCCACCCCGCCGTTTACGTGATCATTCTGCCTGTCTTTGCGATTTTCTCAGAAATCTTCCCAGTTTATTCACGTAAACCTCTATTTGGTTACAAAGTAGTTGCTATTTCATCCATCTTGATTGCAGGAGTAAGCGGCATTGTTTGGGTACACCACATGTACGTCAGTGGTACATCAGGCTGGATGCGGTTGCTTTTCATGCTGACGACAATGTGTGTGTCTGTACCCACAGGAATTAAAGTATTTGCTTGGGTAGCAACTATTTGGGGCGGTAAACTGCGGCTAAATACCGCCATGCTGTTTGCCTTGGGCGGATTAATCATGTTTGTCTTCGCCGGCATCACAGGCATCATGCTTTCTTCCGTGCCGGTTGATGTCCACGTTAATAATACCTACTTTGTAGTCGGACACTTCCACTACGTCCTCTACGGCACCGTGACGATGGGCTTATTTGCAGCCATCTATCACTGGTTCCCCAAAATGACTGGACGGATGTACTCCGAAAGCTGGGGTAAAATCCACTTTTGGTTAGCCTTCATCGGCACCAACCTCAACTTTTTGCCCATGCACCCCTTGGGATTGCAAGGAATGTTACGCCGAGTTGCTTCCTACGCACCAGAGTATCAATTCTGGAACATCATCGCCAGCCTCGGCGGATTTCTCTTAGGAATGTCCACCTTGCCCTTCATCTTCAACATGGTGATTTCTTGGATGCAAGGCGAGAAAGCACCCGCTAACCCTTGGAGAGCGATCGGACTAGAGTGGTTAGTTTCTTCACCCCCCCCAGTAGAAAACTTTGAAGAAACTCCCATCATCATCTCCGAACCCTACGGCTACGGCAAATCAGAACCTTTAACAGCCAACCTCCCAGAATAAACGCCAACCATCGGGAAGACGCAAAAACCCTCCGCGTACCTCTGCGCTTCCCTTTGCGTACCTTTGCGTTTCAAATTCCCCCTCTCAAAAACTAAAATGGACAGCTATATCAATTCCCACGAATTGCCCCATACAAGCTCAGAACACAGCCACGACGAAGAAGGCAACAAAATGTTTGGCTTCATCGTCTTCCTCCTCTCAGAAAGCGTCATTTTCTTGAGTTTTTTCGCCGGATATGCCATCTACAAAACAACAACCCCTAACTGGCTACCAGCAGGTGTTTCTGGACTAGAAGTAAAAGAACCGACAATCAACACAGTAATTCTTGTTGCTAGTAGCTTTGTAATTTACTTAGCAGAACGCGCCCTTCAACGCCACGACTTAGTGAAATTTCGCCTATTCCTCTTGGCAACAATGGCGATGGGAACTTACTTTTTGGTTGGACAGGCGATTGAATGGAACGGCCTCGCCTTTGGTTTCACCTCCGGGGTATTTGGTGGAACCTTCTATCTGCTTACAGGTTTCCACGGTTTGCACGTTTTCACTGGTATCCTGTTGCAGTTAATAATTTTGGTACGTTCTTTCTTACCTGGCAACTACGATACAGGTCACTTCGGCGTCAATGCAACTTCATTGTTTTGGCACTTCGTCGATGTTATCTGGATTATTTTGTTTGTTCTTATCTATGTTTGGCAGTAAAGATTGATGGGAAGGAAAACCCAGATAATTTCTCTGGGTTGGTGTATGTGGCATTGTTAATTACTTTTATGCCCCATACACCATTCACTGTAATAACTATATTTGGGTCTTAGTTCAACCTTTTAAATTAACCTTCTTCTCAAACTTTGACCCATCTTGATGAGATAAAATTTTTTCACTACTGTGATAACTTCTTCGCCATTGTTCGAGCTTATCTATAGATATTGATTTAGATGTGACATTCACCCCATTTCCTCGCCAAGCAACTTCTGCATCTGTTGTGAAAACCCCGCACTCTAATTGATCTAGCCTCATATTCCAATATTCGCTAAATCGACCTTTTAAAGTAATGACTTGCTCAAATACCTTGTTTCTATGCTTATTTCTCCTTTTTCGTTCTGTTGCTCCAGTTGCTTCTGTATCAATAAACTTAGTTTCAATTAAAAAGAGACTACCCTTAAAGGTTAGGAAGACAAAATCACACTTTCCTAAATCTGTATAATCTGAAATTGGAGATTTTTCAAATAACAGTAATTCAGCGCACGAGGGAAACAATTCTTTAATATTCAGAAATAAATAAGCTTGCAATAGAAGTTCCTTATCATAAGGAAATAATATTACTCCTTCAAAAAATTTTTGAATGTCCTCGTGAGTTTGGGGTTGAATTTTTTTACAGTATGAAACAAATCTATGTAGCTCGTTGACGATCATCAAGTTCTAACTCCTTCCCCCAGTCGCAGCCTTAAGGGTATTAGCATCAAAAGATACCACTCTCTCAAGGAAATTATCATCCGCATAAGTAACTAAAAAAACGATTAAAATCCTAGATACTTAAGGCAATTTACTGTTGACAGTTCAATCAAAGGAATTTTTAAGTTGCTTTTCAGTATTGGTGGATTTTTCACACCTGGCCTCAGCTACCAGTCAGCGATTTTATATGAGCAGGAAAACTGGCATTTTGCAAAGCTTGAACAGTTATTCGAGAATCTTGTACAGAAAATTGCCAACCTAAGCGAACAAGTTTACGAGAAGTTTCAGTTTGAATAATTCCAATCACTGGCATTTTTGCCTTTTCTTTGTCTACTGAATGGTCTTGTAAAATTATTTTCAAGCGATGTAAATCTTCCATATTACCTGCTTGCTGGGGATTTAATTCCACCATTACCATTTGTACTGTTTCCACTGGTTCTGCATCTTCAAGAATAAATTGAGTTTGCTCGTCACGTCGGTCTACTTTTCCCCAAATAATCAATCTAGTATCAACTTGGAGTAGGGAACTTATGCGTTCATAAGTTTTCGGAAAAACTACAGCTTCTGATTGTGTAGTTAGGTCTTCTACTTGCAAGATCGCCATTTGATCGCCTTTTTTAGTCACCACTTTTTTGACATTATTTAACATCACAACTGCACAAAGCCGTGTATCTTCCCTTTGTTCTCCCAGTTGCGAAAGGTTAATTGGTGTCAAAAGCGGTGCTATTTGCCGTAAGGATTTCAGTGGATGATCTGATACATAAAAGCCTAATAATTCTTTCTCCATCTGTAACTTTTTCTGTGGGGGTAAATCTGTCACAGGTTTAGATTTTGGAGCAGTTTCAAAGGCATTATTTGCTCTTTTATTCTGAGTCGAAGAAAAGCCGTCGCCCAATAAATCAAATAGATTCCCTTGACCACTAGCTCTATCTTTCGCACGAGATTGTGCCCAATCATACACTAATTCTGAGTCGTTAATTAACTGTTGGCGGTTGGATTCAATTTTGTCAAAGGCTCCACAGTAAATCAGCGACTCCAGGGTTCGGCGATTAACAGCACGCAAATCCACGCGATCGCAAAAATCAGCGAGTGATTTAAACTCTCCTGTCTCATTTCTCGCTGACAAAATAGAAGCGATCGCATTTTGTCCCACGTTACGCACTGCCGAAAATCCAAATAGAATCTTTCCTGCCGTTGGCGTAAAATCAACACCAGAACGATTAATATCTGGTGGATCTATGGATATCCCCATATTTGTACAGTTAGTAATGTATCTCTGTACCTTATCGGTATCACCACTGTTAGCTGTTAACAGCGCCGCCATATATTCCAATGGGTAATTAGCTTTTAAATATGCTGTTTGATATGTTACATAACCATAGGCTGTCGAATGGGATTTATTGAAACAATTAGCAGCTATTAAGCCATTTCTTATGGTAAAATTATGGTCACGCTCCACCCCAATGTCATAAACATTTTGTTTGCCTAAATATTTACGTGTGGCTATTTTTATCATCCTACCTTACCTCGAAAAATTTTGTGTAATTGATAAAATTATGAAATTTGTAGTATGAATAAGGTGTAATACAAAATTATATCATTAGAAAACACTGCTATACTCTTACACAAAAGTAGTCAATTATAGATGAAAACTTTAGCAAACTATTCAATAGATGGTTGATAGCCATGTATTTGCTGTTTTTAAAAACATATTAAACACATTTCAATACATATTAATCCGCTTAGTCAGATGAATGACCAATGGCAAGCAGAGGAGAATAAGCAATAGACCTGCCTTAAAAATAGGGACTAGGGACTAGGGACTGGGGCCTGGGAACTGGGGAAGAGATATTTTTATTGTTCCTTGTGAGTTCCACTCATGGAGTCTCTTGGCATTTGTACCTTTTGCACTCGTGTAGGGAAAGGGAGAAAGGTTAAAGGGGAATGTTAATTTTATCCCTTTCCTCTTTACCCTTTACCCAGCTTCTGCAAGAAGTCTAATGCCCAATAACCAATACCCAATTTTGACCAATATGTACTAGAATCAATGACTTGAGTCACAAAGAGAGCAATCATGGCATCCATCCGCGAGTTGCACCAACAGCTGGTTAAAAAAGAACGTTCTGCCGTTGAAATTACCCAAGAAGCTTTAGAGCGCATTCAAGCGTTAGAGCCGAAATTGCACAGCTTTTTATGTGTGACGGCAAATCGAGCATTAGAGCAGGCGGGTGCTGTGGATGCCAAAATTGCCGCAGGAGAAGAAATTGGGCTGCTGGCGGGCATTCCTGTGGGTATCAAGGACAATATGTGTACCAAGGGGATTCCTACCACCTGCGCCTCTCGGATTTTAGAAAATTTCGTGCCGCCTTATGAATCAACAGCGACGCAAAAATTGGCAGATGCTGGGGCGGTAATGGTAGGTAAAACCAATTTGGATGAGTTTGCAATGGGTAGTTCCACTGAAAACTCTGCTTATCAAGTCACGGCTAATCCTTGGGATTTGTCACGAGTTCCAGGTGGTTCTTCTGGGGGTTCGGCGGCGGCGGTGGCGGCTCAAGAATGTGTAGTTGCTCTCGGTTCTGATACTGGCGGTTCAATTCGCCAACCTGCATCTTTCTGCGGTGTGGTAGGGATGAAACCAACTTATGGTTTGGTTTCCCGTTATGGCTTGGTAGCTTACGCTTCCTCTTTGGATCAAATTGGGCCATTTGGAAATACGGTAGAAGATGCGGCAATATTATTAGGTGCGATCGCAGGTTACGATCCCAAAGACTCTACCAGCCTGAAAGTTCCCATTCCCAATTATGCTGCTAGCTTAAAACCAAACTTCAAACCCAGAGGTCAGCTAAGAATTGGTATCATTAAAGAAACTTTTGGTGAAGGTTTAGACTCGGTAGTGGAACAAGCTGTTACCAAAGCAGTAGATCAACTACAAAGTTTGGGAGCCGAAATTCATATAATTTCCTGTCCCCGCTTTCGCTATGGCTTACCCACCTACTACATCATCGCCCCATCAGAAGCATCAGCAAACCTGGCTCGTTACGATGGCGTTAAATATGGGTATCGCGCTCCTGATGCAGATAATCTGTTATCAATGTACACTCGTACCCGTGCCGCTGGTTTTGGTACAGAAGTCAAACGCCGGATTATGATTGGTACTTACGCTCTTTCGGCTGGCTATTATGACGCTTACTATCTGAAAGCGCAAAAAGTTCGTACTTTGATTAAGCAAGACTTTGAAAAGGCTTTTGGTGCGGTTGATGTGTTAGTTTGTCCCACATCTCCCACTACAGCATTCAAAGCAGGGGAAAAAACTACTGACCCCTTGAGTATGTATTTAAATGACTTGATGACTATTCCTGTAAATCTTGCTGGTTTACCCAGTTTGAGTTTGCCATGTGGTTTTGACGAACAGGGGCTACCGATAGGATTACAGCTAATTGGCAATGTGCTGCGAGAAGACCAACTGTTTCAGGTAGCTTACGCTTATGAACAATCTACTACTTGGCATCTGCGTAAACCCCAAATATCTTGAAAATTGTCATTGGTCATTTGTCATTGGTTATTAATTCTTTTCCTTTACTCGGTACAGACGCGATTAATCGCGTCTCCCCACTTGCTTTGCCTTCTTGGTCATTTGTTAGTCTGATTACTGACTATTGACTGTTGATTATTATTTTCTGGAGTCAGAGATTCAGCTGTCAGTTGTGGATTAAGTATATGAAGAAGACCAGCAGATGCACTAACCAATAATAAAATATAGGTCAGAACAAGAGGTATGTATGTATTTTGTTTATTGTCTGAGTGGCGAGCATTTTTAGAGTCTTTAGAGACAACATTGGTTATAAGGCTGTACGATAAAGCATTTCCATCCAGCCCTAAAGCATCTCCATAACGACGAATGAATCCTTGCAGAAAAATCGGCTCAGGTAATTCTTCAAATCGATCTTCTTCTAACGCTTGCAAAATACCTACTCGAAGCATTGTCTGAGAGGCTATTTCTTCTATGCGGATAGATTTTTCTTGTCTTACTTGTCGCAAGCGTGTGGTTATTTCCTTTAGTTGCTCTACTTGAGCTTCATTTAAGAGCGTCACAGTCTTCTCCTGTATGGGCTAATTCTACTATTCATTGAGAAGACTTCGATCCGCATACGTAATTATACTGAATATTTGATTTTCGGATAAATTTTTTTGATAATGGCTTAATCCTGTATTTTAAAATGCTAGTCGAACTTTAGCTACGTAAATAACTAGTTATATTTAATACTTTAAATTATAAAAATTTGGTTGGATAAATCAAAAAAACTGTAATTTATAGCACAAGTATTTTACCAACGGCTACTCTAGGCTGGGATAATTGCAGCGATCGCTAATGTTCTGCTCAATAACGATTAGTCATCATTCTTGATTGTGCCAACTCCTTGGTAATTATTAAATGTGGCATTTGCCGCACCATAGATATTGACAAAAAATGTTTCGTTGGGTTCAACTTTATTATCACCTCTGACGCCAATACTAATAACTTTGCTAGTTTCGCCAGGGTTGAAAACAATTGTCCCTAAACCAAAATTATAATCCGAGTCAGATTCTTTAGCGGTACCATCACTCGTACTGTAATTTACGACTATCGGTTGATAGAATTCGTTCGAGAGAGTGACGACAAAATTAGCATTAGTTGTCATCCCTGTTGTGCCTTCTTTGACTAATACATCTGCAATGCTAATGGCTGGAGGTTGGTCATCATTTATGATAGTAGCCACTCCCAAGCTATCAGTAATCGTGGTGTTTGTAGCACCGAAAAGATTAACGGAAAATGTCTCGTTAGTTTCAGCTTTGTTATCACCTATGACACCAATAGCAAAAGTTTTGGTGGTTTCGCCAGGATTGAAAACGATTGTCCCGGAAGCAGGGTTGTAATCAGAGTCAGAAACTTTAGCAGTGTCATCACTAGTGTTGTAATTTACAGTAACCTGCTGTAAACTCGCTGCGGAGAGAGTGACGATAAAGTTAGCATTAGTTGTTGTGCCTGTGTTACCTTCAGCAATTGAGACATCAGAGATACTAACAGTTGTTGGATTGTCATCATCAATGATGGTAGCCACTCCTAAACTATCTGCGATCGTGCCATTTGTCGCACCTGAAAGATTAACAGAAAATGTCTCGTTGGCTTCACTTTGGTTATCGCCTATGACGCCAATATTAAGAGTTTTGCTAGTTTCACCAGGAGCGAAAATAATTGTTCCTGAATCAGAGTTGTAATCAGAGTCAGAAGTTTTCGCAGTGCCATCACTCGTGTTGTAATTTACAGTAACCTGTTGATAACTGGCATTGGAGAGAGTGACAACAAAGTTGGCATTAGTTGTTGTGCCTGTATTGCCTTCAGAGACTGAAACATCCGAGATGCTGATAGTTGGTTGGCTGTCATCATTGATGATGGTAGCAACACCTAAATTATCTGCGATCGCGGCATTTGTTGCACCCAAAAGATTGACAGAAAATGTCTCGTCAGTTTCAAATTTGTTATCGCCTACAACACCAATGCTAAAAGTTTTACTGGTTTCGCCAGGATTGAAAGTAATCGTCCCGAAAGCCGAATTGTAATCAGAGTCAGCAGCATTAGCAGTGCCATCACTGGTATTGTAATTTACAGTAATCTGTTGAGAACTAGGGTTAGAAAGACTGATAGTGAAGTTAGCGTTAGTTGTTGCACCTGTGTTGTCTTCAGTAACAGAGATATCCGAGATGCTGATAGTTGGTTGACTATCATCGTTGAGAATAGTACCAACTCCTAAGCCATCTGCGATCGCGGCATTTGTTGCAGCCGAAAGATTGACAGAGAATGTCTCATCAGTTTCAGTTTGGTTATCGCCGACGACGCCAATACTAATAACTTTGCTCGTTTCGCCAGGATTGAAAGTAATAGTTCCAGAAACAGAGTTGTAATCAGAATCACCAATTTGAGCAGTGCCATCACTCGTGTTGTAATTTACAGTAATCTGCTGATAACTAGGATTAGAGAGACTGATCGTAAAGTTAGCATTAGTTGTTGTGCCTGTATTGCCTTCAGAAACTGAGACATCCGAGATACTGATAGTCGGTTGGTTGTCATCATCAATGATATTAGCCAATCCTAAACTATCAGTAATTGCGGCATTTGTTGCACCTAAAAGATTAACAGAAAATGTCTCGTTGGTTTCAGTTTTGTTATCACCAATGACACCAATGCTAATAACTTTGCTAGTTTCGCCAGGATTGAAAGTAATAGTTCCAGAAGCAGAGTTGTAATCAGAGTCAGCAACTTGAGCAGTGCCATCACTCGTGTTGTAATTTACAGTAACCTGCTGATAACTAGGATTGGAGAGAGTGACAATAAAGTTGGCATTAGTTGTTGTGCCTGTATTGCCTTCAGAAACTGAAACATCCGAGATGCTGATAGTTGGTTGGTTATCATCATTGATGATGGTAGCAACTGCTAAATTATCTGCGATCGTGGCATTTGTCGCACCCAAAAGATTGACGGAAAATATCTCGTCAGTTTCAAATTTGTTATCGCCTACAACACCAATGCTAAGAGTTTTACTGGTTTCGCCAGGATTGAAAGTAATAGTTCCAGAAACAGAGTTGTAATCAGAGTCAGCAGCATTAGCAGTGCCATCACTCGTGTTGTAATTTACAGTAATCTGCTGATAACTAGGATTAGAAAGACTGATCGTAAAGTTAGCATTAGTTGTTGTACCTGTGTTGCCTTCAGTAACTGAGATATCTGAGATGCTGATAGTTGGTTGGCTGTCATCGTTGATGATGTTTACTGTAGCCGAACTGTTAGTAATTGTGGAATTTGGCGCTCCAGTTATGATATTGGGGTTACTCAGGATAACAGTAATGTCTTCATTGAGTTCAAATATGTTGTCACCCAAAACATCGGCTGTAATTGTCTTTGTGGTTTCCCCAACAGCGAAGCTTAAAGTTCCAGATGTAGCAGTTCCTCCACCCGTCACTTGAATATTGTTATAGTCACTGCCAAAAGTTGCCGCACCGTTAAAAGCATAATTTACAGTACTAGCCACGCCAATACCACCACTGCGAGTAACTGTGAAAGTAACAGCTTGAGTACCGCTATTACCTTCAGTTAAAGTTGAGGTGGGAGTAGAAATTGCATATTGAATCGCATCATTAGCAGCAATAGTTAGAGTAGTTTCAGTTATTGTCCCTAAATCAGCTCCAGTTAGCGTGCCGAAGTTGAGTACAACTGTTTCTGCATTCTCAGGTAAATCGTCTGGATTTATAGTAAAAGTGATTAGCTGTGTTAAATTTGCGCCTGTTGCCCCAGCAGTAAAGGAGATGGTAGCAGGGGAAAAAGTGTAATCGTTGCCATTAGTAGCCGTACTATTGTTTTTGACGACAATAGGAACTGTGACAGCGGTTTCAGGAGAGGCATCTAAGGTAACAGAAATAGTTACTGTAGTGGCGGTACTATCTTCTGTTGTATTGTACGTAGCAGCACCAAAGTTGACTTTTGGAAGTACATATTCAAATGCTCCAATGTCAATTCTCCCGCTTTCAATACGGTTAAAATCCGTGCCACGCTGATCCGTAGTTAAGCCACCATTGTAAGCGGGATCGCCAGCATTCCTGGCAGGACTGCTAAAGTATAAAGCATGAGTTTGTGTAGAACCACCGTAATCTCCTAGCGGTTTGAGTCCGGGATTGGAGTTAATAATATCTGTACCCGTACCGAGAGTCCCGGATGATTTACCAGTAAGATTGCCAATCAGGTTGTAAGCATTACCATTGAAGTTGCTACCATAGACATCAGATCCTTGATTACCTGGATCAATATTGCCAGCAATGATGCTATTGCTGATGCTTACCGTACCGCTAAATTTATAAATGCCGCCACCATCACCTTGGCCATTGTTATCACTATCGGCAGTATTTCCAAAAATAGTGCTATTGCTGACTGTGGCATTGCTGGTGTAGATGCCGCCACCATAGGTTTTAGCTGTATTACTAGAAATAGTGCTATTGCTTATGGTTAGACTAGTGCTACTGAAAATGCCGCCACCATTGCTGTTAGCAGTATTGCCAGAAAGAGTACTATTGCTAACTGTGGCATTGCTGCTGTATATGCCTCCCCCAAGGTTTGCTATGTTACCAAAAATACTGCTATCGGTGAGTGTGGCACTATTGCTGTAAATGCCGCCGCCGTTAGTGTTTGCGGTGTTGCCAGAAAATGTACTGTTGCTGACTGTGACACTACTGGTGCTGTAAATGCCGCCGCCGCTAGTGCTGGCAGTGTTGCCAGAAAAATTACTATTACTGACTATGACACTACTGGTGCTGTAGATACCGCCACCATTTGCTCCATTTCCCCCAGTTATGTTTACCCCATCAATTGAGAGAGAGGCAGTGGCATTAAAAATACGAGAAGTATTGTTACCACTGATGGTAAGTTTATTAGCTCCAGTTCCTTGAATTATCACTCCTCCAGTAACATTCAATTCCCCAGAAGTGAGGGTAATAATGTCAGGGGTAGCGTCACCGAATATTCCAGTCGTATCAAAGAGGATTGTCTCAATCCCTGGATCGTTATTGGCATTGATAATAGCTTGCCTTAAGGAGCCGGCACCGCTGTCATTGGTGTTAGTTACTATATAGGTGGTGCCATCTACTTTGACAGATACATCGTCAATGGCTAAACCATGATCGTTGCCTGTATCATCTATGTCTTCCCAACGCAATATAATCTCTTCACCGTTAGCTATGGGGGTAGCTAGGGTAATTATTACAGGCGTTATGACAGTCCGATTGGCAATTTGATTACCAACTAAGGCACCTGCGGTTGCAGTTGCAATTGGCCCGGTGAAATCTAACGATGTGACAGGCGTCCATGTTCCTGTTGTTAAACTTGTGACAGTTGACCCAGTTTGATAACTGAATTTCAGCTGTTGCTGCGATGTATTACTACCATTACGCCATTGCTCACCCGTATAACCTACTTGCAACTTAGTAATTGGTGAACCTGTATTGTTTTGGAGGCGCAAACCATAATAAATAGTTCCTGTAGTACCAGAAGCTACAGAACCAAGTGCTCGGTCTGTGGTCGTACCAAAACTGTACATTGCACCTGTGTTATTACTGCCATTACCAGCGCTGTAACTTGTTCTTGTGGAATACCAGCCTGAAATGGTTGAATCATTAGCCCAAGGTAGAGTTCCTGAAGCCGCTAAAGTGTTGAAGTTTTGAGAGTATGTGCCAGTAAAACTAGCTGGCAAAATCGATTGGTAAGCCTGTATTACTTCAGGTTGAAATGCCAGGGAAGCCTCAATTTTTCCTGTTTTCACCTCTAAATCCCAATCGCCACCTAAAGCTGTACTTCCGGTTTTGTCAGTAGAAGCGGCAACATCTGCTCCAGTAATTTGGCTAATCTGCTGTACAAATTTTGTGCCTTCGCCACTGGCTACATCACAGCCATAAAGTAGGATGTCAGCTTTATCAGTTAAAGCACTTGCCCACTTTTGTAACTGATTTTTGTAGCTATCCAGATTGCTAAGGCTGAAGTTGATTGACCCTAGCTGCAAACTCCCCACACTTCCGTGGGAAACAATGTGAATTGATTGAACTGAATTGGATTCACGTTTTGCTAGAAACTCGGTAATTTGTGCTAAACCGTCTCTATTGGCATCAAGAATAACAACTTCACTGCCGAGTGTGATACCAGCCATTAAGCTTTGGTAATCTATAACTTTTGGATCTATAAAAACAATATTTGTGCTTCCATCTATTAATTTGATAGTAGACTTATTTATACTTTTAGAGCGATGATTTTCTGGCAGCTTTATCATAATTATTCCTTAAATATAATTTATTAGCTTTAGCTTAGTAATAGTTAACGTGCATAACAAAATAGAAAGTGAATGACTCTGCATTCGCTTTCATTTCCAAATGAAATCGGTAATTAAACTTTTTATTTAATGAGAGAAAATCGCAATATTTTTAGTTGTTATATAAGCACGCCTTGAATAAAGTTAGCTGTTTTTTAGTCACAGCTTTTGTTTATAGCAATTTATACTAAGTCTAGTGACAAAACAACTGCATTTTCACTTAAATAACGATAGATTGATTGAAATTTGAGTATATCTAGTTTTATTAACAGTTCTGGTACTACCAATCCTTTTTGAATCGCTAAACTAAAACTGTGGTCTAGGTGCGATCGCGTACTTCTAGTTTCGTACAAGATAGTATGGGCAGGAACCTTGATGAAAAACTATATTTGGTAAGTAGACCGATAAATTTTGCTTGCTTACCTGCATCAAGCGGAGTACTTTAGATACTCATGTAACATAAAATTCCGTTTATGCGCCTGACTTCACTGGATGTTTTTCGCGGCATTACCATCGCTGGAATGATTCTCGTTAATATGGCGGGTGTCGCAGATGATGTATATCCTCCCTTAGCTCACGCCGATTGGCACGGCTGCACACCAACGGACTTGGTATTTCCCTTCTTTCTCTTCATTGTCGGTGTAGCAATGACTTTCTCGCTGTCAAAATACAGCGAAGGCAATAAACCAACCTCAGCTGTTTACTGGCGGATATTGCGCCGCGCCGCTATTCTCTTTGCCTTAGGATTACTACTAAATGGCTTTTGGAATCAAGGTATTTGGACTTTTGATTTGAGTAGTATCCGCATAATGGGAGTGTTGCAGCGCATCAGCCTTACCTATCTGCTGGCTTCCCTAGCTGTTCTCAACCTTCCGCGCAAAGGTCAATGGATACTAGCAGCAGTGCTACTCATTGGCTACTGGCTAACGATGATGTATGCAGCAGTGCCAGAATTTGGTGCAGGAGTTTTGACGCGAGAGGGTAATTTTGGTGCTTATGTTGACCGCCTGATTATTCCCAAAGCACATTTATATAAAGGTGATGGTTTCAACTTTATGGGAGATCCAGAAGGGCTATTCAGTACTATTCCCGCGATAGTAAGCATTCTCGCTGGCTACTTCACAGGTCAATGGATACGCAGTCAACCTGTACATTCACGTACAAGTATCGGTTTAGGATTATTTGGAGTCGGTTGCTTAATTATCGGTTGGGTATGGGGGTGGACATTCCCAATTAACAAAAAGCTGTGGACAAGTTCTTATGTAGTATTTACAACAGGTTGGGCGTTACTATTACTAGCAGCTTGTTATGAACTGATCGAAGTACGGCTGATGCGTCGCTGGAGTAAACCTTTTGAAATTATGGGCTTAAATGCGATCGCTCTTTTCGTTGCCTCGGTTTTGTTAATTAAAATTTTAGTCAAAACCACTATTGGCACTGGCAAAGACGCTCCTAGTACCTACAATTGGATTTACCAGAATTTTTTCGCATCTTGGGCGGGTGTGCTGAATGGTTCCCTGTTATTTGCCTTAGTCACCGTGTTGTTGTGGTGGGCTGTTGGTTTTCTGATGTATCGGCAACGCTGGTTTCTGAAAGTGTAAAAAAGATTTTTGTTATTATTTACGTTTTAGTGTTTTCAATGTTACAACAGATGTTAAGTGATACATTGTAACACTCTAGGAACAAAGGCAATCGCAACTTTATCAATATTATTGGCGCGTTAATCTGCGCTTTCTTTAGCAAACTTACTTAAACCCTGATATCGTTTCTAACGGCAGAAGCGTATACAGACTTATCTGTGCGTTGAAAATTCTTATTTCTTCTAATTCACTAAATTAATCCATAGAAAAATTGTGAGGTAATCGATGCGTCGCATGAATTTTTGGGTATTTTTGCCAATTACCTTGATATTGGGGTGCTCAAATCAACTACTTCAATCTAATCCGTCTGTAGCCAACTCTAACCCAGCAGTAGTTAAACAAACTAGTCCAACTTTATTAGCAAAGGCGAGTTACCTTTCACCGTTGGAACAACAGGTAATTGTTCAAACCAATAAGGTAAGAACAAATCCTAAAGCATACCTCCCGATTCTGGAAAACTATAGAAAGCGCTTTGAGGGGAACCGAGTCAAAATTTCTAATAATACTTATCTACGAACTCAAGAAGGAGTCAAAGCAGTTGATGAAGCGATCGCATTTCTCAAATCAGCACGTCCTGTAGGAACCTTGAGTGCATCTAAGGGTATGTCTTTAGGAGCAAAAGATCACGTAAAAGACCAAGGCCCAAAAGGTGCTATAGGTCATGATGGTAGCGATGGTAGCAACCCTTTTACTCGCATCAACCGCTATGGGAAATGGCAAACAACCGCAGGTGAAAATATCAGTTATGGGCCAAACAGCGCTCAAGATATCGTCATGCAGTTAATTATTGATGATGGTGTGAGCGATCGCGGCCATCGAAAAAACATTTTTAATGGTGCTTTTAAAGTCTCTGGTGTTGCTTATGGAACTCACAAATTATATAGAACAATCTGCGTGATTGACTACGCTGGCGGATATAAGGAAAAATAATTTGCGCGGGAGTCATATAAGCCCAAAATCCTGATGTAGAGACGCGATTTACCGCGTCTTGAAAGACCAATTATTTACACTAATAATCCTTAACCCAAGCATATTGGGGATCAATACTTCTCGGGTTTTGAGGAAAAGGGGAAGGTGGGGTTCCCTCTGGGGATAAGGGGCGGAGGGAAAGGGAAAGGTTCTGTATTTTGCCTTTCCCCCTTAACCTTTACCCTTTTCCCACCTCTTGCAAAAAGCACTTTTGCAAGAGGTCTAAGGTTTCTAACTGCCCATTGAGCTATTTTGCAGCAAACCAAGCACCATGAAAGCCGTAAGGCACTCGCTGAGGAATTATCACCCGCGCTACAGGTTCAGCTGTTATATCTTGGGCATTCACTACTACTAATTCTGAAGTATCTGAACCCTCATCATGGACGAAAGTCATCAGCCAACCATCATCCTCAGCCGTTGCACCAGGACGCGGCGCAAACACAGTTTCACCGTTATAGCGCCCCTGTCCAAATTCATGTATTTGGGATTTTCCACTATTGAAGTCGTATTTGATGATACCGTCAAATAAAGGTACAGGACTGTTTACCGCTTTGTTAGTGTAGCCATATCGGTTTTGTCGCCCCAATCGGTTTTCGTTGACGCGGGGAAATTCCGAAGCTACATCATCCAACATATCTTCATGCACTGACCCCGTGCTGAGATTAAATCGCCAGCGATGCAAACGGGGAATATTTGCGTTTGGATCGGGTTGCGATTCATCAGAACTTAAAACAGTTGTAGAACTCATGCGACAGGCAATTAGCACTACTTCGTCTCCCTCTTCGTAAGCGTTGAGGGTATGGAAGATGTAGCAAGCAGGACTTTCAAACCAGCGGATATTACTGTTGTCACCGTGACGTGGTACAATGCCAAAGCGACTGGGGCGATCGCGCTCAAACATCATTACAGGTTCTCCCCGTTGCGATCGCTCTAGGTTAAAAGTCAGCGGCAAATCCATGAAAATTGTGTAGTTTTCAGTGATGGCAAAATCGTGCATCATCACGCCTATTGGCAGTTCAATTGGCACTGTCCGTAACAGTTCGCCTTGGGCTGAGACTACACTATATTGCAGATACGGTGGCGCAAACAGAGAATAGCCAAAGAAGATCATTTCCCCTGTAACTGGGTCTACTTTGGGATGGGCTGTGAAGGCAGAAACCAGCTTACCATTGTAGCTATACTCGCCAATGGTTTCTAATTCAGGCAGCTTGATGGCATGAGGTTTACCTCCCTCGTTCAGCGCCAACATCTGACCAGCGTGCCACACTAAGGCAGTATTGGCAGTATTTTTGTAGCGCCCGTGAGGGTTATCCATTTGTGGCGGTTCTAACAACCCAGTCCAGATAGCTTTACCCGCTTCTCGTTCTTTTTTCCATCCAAAAGTCTGGACGTAGCGGTTACGATAAGTGGCTATGCCGTTGCTAATTTGCACACCATGCAACATCCCATCCCCATCAAACCAATGATATTGACCGATAGGCGTCCATTGAGGGTTAGGGCCATTCCGCACAAACATCCCTGATAAATCAAGGGGTAATTCACCGATAACTGGCAATTTGTCGGTGGTGATTTCTTCATGGACTGGAGCAAAATTGCCATTGAGATAGGGATTGACTGCTATTGTTACCATTGTCTTGATTTCAGCGTACATTTGTACTGTACATTCTGGTATGTCATTATGCCCACTTAGAAATTTTGAGGGTGTTGTGGAATTTTTGCAATCGATGCTACAAATTCAATTTTTTCTCTAGCTGTTTAATTCGTTTGATTTGTAGGAGGTTCCATTCATCTTCAGAATAGGGTGTGCTATAGCAGATATCTAAAATTTATTTAGCGAGCGCTAATTGTATATAAACTTAATACAAGGACATTATCCGCTAATTTAACTGGTATAAGTTATTTATTCTAACCGTTGACTTCTGTTTTAGTTTTCTTTCAAGAGTTGCTAAAATTTTTGGATAACTATTCATGTCAGTATTTGCTAACTGCATTAGTTTATTTTTGACCAATTTACTCTTACGATCAAAGTAAATATTTAGTCTATATCTCGATAGGAATAAAACGGCGATGTCTTGAGCATTGAGTCTAGCAGCATTTAAGGCAATTGCAGTTAAAAAGTATCCCATCATAAAAAGCAAGCTTTATGATGGGATAATTTATTTTTGGCAAGTACCTAAATTGATTTGCTTCAATCGATAACGAGAAATACTCAATCTTCAGCTTTTGTTGAATATATAGCAGTATTACCATTCAATGACACTGCTTCAACTGTTATTTCTTGATGTCGATTTGGTTTGATAAATCGCTCTGTTATCGTCTTAATGACGATATACAAAATCGGCACTACAAACAAACTCAAAAAAGTAGCGATTAACATCCCACCAAATACTGCCGTTCCCAAAGATTGTCGACTTCCTGCGCCGGCACCTGTGGCAGTCGCCAAAGGAAAAATCCCCAAGAGTGTAGAAAAAGCAGTCATCAAAATTGGGCGTAACCGCTCTTGTGAAGCCTCAATTACTGCTTTGGTCATCGAAAGCCCTTGGTCTCGTAATTGATTAGCAAATTCCACAATTAAAATTGCATTCTTACTAGCTAAACCGATCAACATTACTAGACCAATTTGACAGTAAACATCATTCGCAAAACCCCGCATTGATTGAGCTATCAGCGCTCCAAAGATAGCTAAGGGAACTGATAACAGAATAATAAAAGGGTCAACGTAGTTTTCATATTGAGCGGCTAGTACCAAAAACACAAAGATGATTCCTAATCCAAAGATCAGGGGTGCTAAACCACCAGAATCGATTTCTTCTAACGCAGTCCCTGACCATTCGTAACCATAACCTGCTGGTAAAACTTCTTTAGCAACTTTTTCCATTGCTTTAATAGCGTCTCCAGAACTAGAACCAGGGGCGGCGGAACCATTAATTTCAATTGAGCGGAACAGATTGTAGTGATTTATTGTTTGCGCTCCCACAGTCGGAGTAACTGTAACTAAGTTACTCAAAGGAATCATTTGATTCTTTTGAGAACGAACGTATAGTTTGCCAATATCTTTTGGGTTGGAACGAAACTGTTGATCTGCTTGGATATACACCCGATAATTGCGCTGCTGGAGATTGAAATCATTGACATATTGCGATCCCAAAGCAGTTTGTAATGTACTGAAGACATCATCTATGGAAACTTGTAATGCTTTGGCTTTATTGCGGTTTACTTCCACAAGCAATTGTGGTGTATCTGCGGCAAAGGTGCTAAATACAGCTTGTAATCCTGGCGTTTGATTGGCGCGACCTAGCAACTGACCCATTGACTGGACTAAATTTTCTAAACCACTGTTACCTCTGCGGTCTTGCAGTTGAAAAACAAAGCCGCCAAAGTTCCCTAAACCCTGAATTGGTGGCGGATTCACAGGAAACACTCTGGCCTCTGGAATTGCCAATAACTTTCCTTGCAAGCTGCCAATAATCGCCTGTACTGATTGATCGGGTTTTGAGCGCTCATCCCATGATTTTAAAGTGGTAAAGATGATGCCGCTATTGGCGGTGCTACCACTAAAACCAAATCCACCGATCGCAAAAGTCCCCAGTACTTCAGGAATTTGGAGAATTTCTTTTTCTACCTTTGCAATCACATCGCTGGTATATTGCAGCGAAACTCCTTGGGGTCCTTGGATAATTGTGATGAAGTAGCCTTCGTCTTCGTCGGGGAGAAAGGCTGTTGGTACTGTGGTGTACAACCAAGCAGTCATTCCCAAGGAGACGATAAACAACCCAATCACAATACCTTTGATGCGTGTTAGAAAGGTAAGCGATCGCTTATAACCATTCTGTACCCAGTCAAGAAACCGATTAATCTGGTCAAAAATCCAACCCAGTATGCCTGAAGGTCTTTGTCCTTGGCGCAGTAGCAGCGCACATAAAGAAGGTGTCAGCGTCAAAGCTAAAAATGTCGAAATCGCAATCGAAAAAGCGATCGTCAAGGCGAATTGTCGATAAAGTGCACCTGTGGTTCCCGGAAAAAATGCCACTGGCACAAACACCGCCATCAATACCAGTGATGTGGCAATAACTGCGCCAAACAGCTCCTTCATTGATTCGCTAGCAGCTCGGCGAGGATTTATGCCTTTATCCTGAATAAAACGGCTAATTTGCTCCACCACCACGATCGCATCGTCTACCACCATCCCCGATGCTAAAGTTAGACCAAACAGAGTCAAACTATTGATGGAAAAGTTAAAAACTTTAACGAAGGCAAATGTTCCAATTAAAGAAAGTGGAATGGTAAGTGCAGGAATTAAAGTAGTTCGCCAGTCTTGTAAAAACACAAAAATTACAATTACAACCAGCACCACCGCTTCAATTAGAGTTTTGACTACTTCTGCCAAAGACTCTTCGACAAAGGATGTTGTGTCAAAAGCTACTTGATATTTCATGCCAGGGGGAAAACTTGGAGCCAATCGCGCAATTTCGGCTTTGACTCCCTTGGCTACATCCAAGGCATTACTACCAGGAATCTGATAAATCCCTAAACCAACAGCATCGTTACCACGAAATCTTAGAAATGAACTGTAGTTTTCTGCACCCAGTTCTGCTCTCCCGACATCTTTGAGCTTGACTAATGTGTTATTATCTCCAGTTTTGAGGACAATTTCTTCAAATTCTGATGGTTCTGCTAATCGGCTAGCAGCACGCACATCAAGTTGATACCTTTGTCCTTCAGGAGCAGGTTCTTGTCCAATTCTCCCTGCACCAACTTGCAAGTTTTGTTCAGATAAAGCATTTGCTACATCCTGAGTTGTTAGCCCCCGATTGGCAAGGCGAGTTGGATCTAACCACAGGCGCATTGCATAGCGGCGTTCGCCAAAAATTTGAACGTTGCTCACACCTTTGACTCTTTTTAAGGCATCTGCTAAGTAAAGGTCAGCATAGTTACTTAAAAATATGTTGTCGTACTCTTTATTTTCAGCATATAAACCAATTGCTAAGAGAATGTTGCTAGATTCTTTAGATACCCGTACTCCTGTGCGTTGCACACTCTCTGGTAATTGCGGTTGGGCAACAGAAACACGATTTTGCACATCCACAGCTGCAATATCTTTATCACGCGATGAATCGAAGGTGGCTGTAATGGTACTAGTACCATCGTTACTGCTGCTAGAAGTCAGATATCTTAGTCCCTCAACCCCGTTGATTTGCCTTTCTAAAATATTGGTAACGCCGCTTTCTACGACTTCTGCACTAGCTCCGCTATAGTTGGAAGTTACACTAATTTGAGTGGGACTAATTTCTGGGAATCTGGCGATCGGTAGTGTGGGAATACTGATTAATCCGATTAAAAGGATGACGATCGCACATACCGACGCAAAAATTGGCCGCTTAATAAAGAAGTCAACAAACATAGTTTAAAAATTGGGCTTTGGGTATTTGGTATTTGGTATGGAAGATTGGGAATTGGGCATGGAGAAAAGACAAGGTAGACAAGGAAGAGGGGAAAGACAAAAAAGAGACTTGTTCAATAATTCCCCCTTGTCCCCTTGTCCTCTTGTCTTTCTTGCCTCTGTGTCCCCTGCCCCTTGTCCCTCTTCAGCTAAGGTTTCTGGCTACCAACTTCTTCTTTTTCAGGAGTAATGGGAGCGCCATTGGTTAAGTTGAGAATACCGGAAACAACAATTTTCTCCCCCGCTTTTAGTCCTTCGATAACTTGATAATTATTCCCCTCAATGACTCCCAATTTCACCGATTTTTGTTGAGCTACTAAAGCTGGCGCTCCAGCTTTCTTTTCTACTGGTGCTTCAGCTTTTTTTTCTGTTGGTTCAGCCTTCTTTTCTGTTGGCGCTTCAGCTACAAATACAAATGTCTCTCCACCCAAGCGAGATACTGCTGTAACTGGAATTAATATTCCCGGACGTTCGTTCCAGATCACTCTGGTTTGCACTGACTGAAGATTAAGCAGTCGATTTCTCGAATTGCCAAAGTTGGCTTTTACCAAAACTGTCTGCGAATCGGAACTAGCATTTGGGGAGATAAAACTCACCTTACCCCTTGCTATGGGTTTGTCTTGGACATCCAGCATTTGCACAGGTAAGCCCAAGCGCAACTTTCTGGCTTCGGCTACGGGAACGGAAATATTCAGTTCTAAAGAGTCGTTTCTAGTTAGTGTAGTGAGTTGATCGGCTTTTTCCACATAATCTCCCACTTTTGCTGGAATATCACCAACAATGCCAGTGAAAGGTGCTAGAACTTTTGTGTATTGCAATTGGACTTGGGCCGCTTGAACTTGGGCAGCTGCTTGAGTTACTTGCGATCGCGCTTGGGCAATTTCTTCTGGACGCGAACCATTTTCTAGTTGCCTTAAGTTTTGTTTTTGTTGTTCCAAAGCACCACCTAGCTCGTTGATACTCGATCTTCTGCTTTGGCGGAGTTGGTCTAGGCGTTTCTGGGCTACGACTAGAGCAGCTTCAGCACTTTGCTGTTCTTTGACATATCCTTCTAAGGTATCTTGGGAAACTGCGCCCTCTTTTCTCAATTGTGCATATCGTTTGGCGCGTGACTGTGCTAGTTCCACATCAGATTTAGCTGACTGAATTTGAGCCTCAGCCTGAGCAATTTCTTCTGGTTGCGATCCCGATTGAGCATCTCTAAAGCGAGCTTGGGCTTGAGCTAACTGCGCTCTGGCTTGGGCAATTTCTTCTTGTCGCGTACCTGCTTGAAGTTCAGCAAGCTTTGCTTGGGCTTCTTGCAGTGTGCCTCTAGCTTGTAATAGTTGAGCTTGGACATTATCACTTTGCAGACTAATAATGACTTGTCCTTGTTGAACGCGATTGCCCTCTTGGATGAAAATCTCGGTAATTCGCCCTTCAACCTGTGGCTTGATGATTACTGAACGTGGAGCTTCTAAGGAGCCAATAAACTCTGAACTGTCTTGAACGGTTTCAGTTTTTACTGTCGCTAGCTTGACTGGAACTGCTCTAGGTTGACCGGCATTTGCCCCAGCCGCAGGTGCATTGCTAGCATTACTAGTTTGCCACCAGCGCCAACCAAAACCTACACCTGCAATTAATAAGATGATTCCTAATAGTAGGGGCCAACGACGTTTTTGAGGTGGCTTAGGCGATCGCTCTGGCAATTGTTGCGACTCTTGACTAGAATCAGTAACAGCAGGCTGTTCTATTTCAATGGGTAAGGGAGAGTCAGGGAACTCAGAATGGGACATCTTCGTTTTCTCGTCTTGTGGATTTAGACTTGGGCAATCTACTTTTCGCTAAAAAAGCATTATTTGGAATAGTTTTTTAGCCCTTTTGTCTCTTTGTTTGTGAAAAATATGTTTTGGTATTTGGGCGATCGCTCACGATGTCTAGCACCTAAAATCAAGGAATTTTGTTCAGCACATTATGGTTGATTTGTACATTACTTAACTCCGTTCAATTTCTTAAAGTGTAATTTATAGTTTTTTGTTACTTAGTATAAACACAGTGCTTTCTCTCTAAGCTAAAGCACAGTTTATGTTGTTGCAGCTAAAGCTTCTGCCTGTAAAGCGTAGGCGTAGCCTCTCGTAGAGAAGGCATGGTTTTGGTAATTAGAGCAAGTTAGTAGTTGCTTTTGTAGTTATGGAAATGACGAAATAAAGTTACCTCATTGACCGCAGCAACACGAGTAATTTCTCGCGTTGTCACTGTGATTAAACCTGTCGTTGCAAATACCTTAGTTGCTGATTAGATCAAGGGTGCATAAGTTTGTGCCGTACTTGATGGTAATGTTTTCTATGAGTGTTTGCAAGCGCTTGCTTGCATTATAACCACATAGCAAAGGAGATTAGTATTATTTATAGATGAGTTTATCCCTCTTGAGTAGTACTGAATACTGATCTTAGGGAAGAAAAAAGTCTAGGGTGATGCCTTCTCTAGAAGACACTTCTTTACGAGAAGCTTTGCCAACGCCTAGCTTGCTTCCCCCTATGGGTACGGCGGGCTACGCCTACGCTGATTAATTCAGCTTTATTAATCATCAAGTTATCCTCACCGAGAACGACGTGCAATCAATTAGTGTTCTCTAGATTCCTATTTTTGAGCAGTCTCAACTTCCTACAGTTAGTTCACCCGACCGGTTGATCTTTAAATCACCCGAATGGGTGATTTTATTTATTCCAATCGGGGTTTTATTTGTGTAGCTAACGAGTGAGAAATCCTCAATCCCCTTCAACCATCCACAACTGATTTCTTAGAATCGAATTTTGGTAAAATCCCCACAGTTGATTTTCGGTTGGTAACAATATGAGAAAAAAGCCACTCATACCGATCGAGCGCTTGCTCTAAAGAATAGTTTTCTTCGGCAAATTGTCTTCCTGTGTTACCTAGTTTCGTCACTATAGCCGGATTAGCATATAAATCATGCACCGCAGCAGCCATTGCTTGGGGCGATTCTGGTTCAACAACTATCCCACCACCACTGAGTTCGATGGCTTTAGCAGCAGTACCAGTGGCGGGAACTGAACCCACAATTGGGCGACCACTCGCCAACAAAAGTGGTATTTTTGAAGGCATATTGAACGAAATCACATTGTGCTTTTGCACAATCAGCCCAACATCAGAAGCTGCTAGCATTTCAGGTAGCTTTTCTCGCGGCTGTAACGGTAGTAGCAAAACATTATCTGCTCCATTTGATAAACAATATTCCTGCAATCTTTGCAATGCTCTTGATTCGCCCACAATGACAAAGACAATATCTTTGATATGACGTAAACAAACGGCTGCTTCGATTACTGTCTCTAAACCTTGTGTTAGAGCAATGTTGCCTGAATAAAGTACTACAAATTTTCCATCTAATTGATGGTTAGATATCCAAGAGTTGCTCTGTTTCGGTAACGGGCGAATAAAATTTACATTTACCCAATTGGGAATACAAACGATTTTATTAACAGGTACTCCTTTATTTACTAAATTCTCACGAAACCCATCAGCGATCACACTAATAGTGTGTGCAGTCCGATATGCAAATTTCTCTAAAGCTGCAAGAGTTCGGATCATCCACTTGTTTTTTAATAGCCCGATACGCACAGCAGCTTCTGGTAAAATATCTTGCACATTTAGAACTACTGGGCAGTTGTATAACCAGCCCAATATTGTTGCTGGCAACGTACCTAGTAGCGGTGGAACTGTTAAGATAATCACATCTGGTCGCCCACCTTTCAAGGCTTGGGGTAAGCTCGTGAAAACAAAGCTCAACTCCAGTAACAGGCGATCTACTAGGTTAGGTTTAGACTTAATTCGCACGTAACTTCGCGCAATTGTAACACCATTTTTTTGTTCCGTAAGATACCATTTATTTTGATACCCATCGTAAACTTCGCGCTGAGGATAGTTGGGCATTCCCGTAATCACTCGCACTTTATGACCTCGCTTTACTAACCCTTCTGCCAATTCAGTCATTAACGGAGCAATTCCAATTGGCTCTGGATGATAGTTGTAGGAATAAATCAGAATATGCATGAACTATTTGTGAATTTTGTGAAGATAGCATGAGACAAGCAAATTACTTATTAATAGCTAGTAGGATCTGCTATTTTTATTGCTTACAGCGTTTTCTTTTGCATAAAGCATAAAGCTATAGGTTTAGAGGCAGGAAGCAGAGGTAGAAACTGTTTATATCTGATTTGTATCTCTGTTTTTACTTACCTCATTTATTTACAAATGCTGTATTTTGACTGGTTAAATTGTTTAATTAAAAAAAATGTGTTAAACATTGCTTATAATTTTTTTTATTTTTTAAAAGATAAATTTTGTCTTGCATAAAACACTTAAAAATTAAAATATAAATTTAAATAAACGGGTGAGATTATTGATAAATATAGACTTTATTTTCTGATGATTATGACAATAGTTGGTCTTTTTATTTCCGAACTAATGCCTAAATTTACACTTGGGGAATTGTAACATTATATTCAGTGTTATGCATATAACCCTCATTCCGCCTTTTAAACTGGCACATGAAGTATTTTTAACCAAGTCACCAGTATTGTATTAATTGAGGAGAATCCCACTTTTTGAGTTGTTCAAAGGCGCTGACTAAAACAGTGTTGAGTGCTGAGTAATAAATGCTGAGGTAAAAGTAAAATTAATTTCACTCATATTTTTAATAAGGTTATATGATAGCCCTACTAGTTAACTGAACTAGTAGGGCTAGAATAGAGATTCAGTAAATTTGGCAAGCTCTGACTAGAAAGCCCTAATTTCTAGTAAAAGGCTTGCTTTTTCTTTAGAGTTGAAGCTATACCCAAACCAGCAAATGCTAGCAAACCCAACAAAGAAGCAGGCTCTGGAACTTTGGATACTTGAATAAAGCCAGAATTTTGATCGAGTGTTGTTGACGTTCCCTGTTGATCGACATCCTGACGTAATTGCAAAGAGTCGCCAACCGTTCCCTGAAAGAAATATTCTCCAATTACACCCGTTCCTCCGGCGACATCAAAGGGGCCAAATAATGTCTGAGTCGAAGTATTAAAATTGAAAGCGAAGAAATTAGATTCTGATACTCCACCACTAACGGTGTTATAGGTTCCCAGAAGATTTTTAGATGGGTCTAAGAAGGAGACATTTAAGGATTGTAAAAAGTTGGTGGCTCCACTACCAAGTTCTGAAATGATTGTTGGTGCTGTAGTTTCGTCGTAGCTAAATGAACCTGTTGCTGAGTAACCAGCATTACCTTGCCAATTAAAGTTTAATTCAATAGCTTGGGCTGGGTTGTTAGCACTAGTAGCGATCGCAACACTAGTTGCTGCGATCGCGGTAATTTTGGCGAAAATATTTTTCATGGTCATAACTCCAAAATTGATTGTCATGATGCATATATCAATGCATCAATCAACACTAAGCTTACGATAGAAATATATATCCGTAAATACCGCATAAAATACAGGATGTAATGTAATGAATCTATGAAGAGAAGCACTTGTTTTATAAATTTTGCATAAAATGTCAAGTCTATAGTGATGTCTGACGACAAACTCCTCTGCGTCTACGCTTCTTTCTATGCAATCCACCCTGGCTTAACTTCCATTCCTCATTTATCGTAAATTAAAGGGTTTGAAATCTCTGTGTTTTCACGTAGCTCAGTTACTCTGGGGATCTTCTAACAGTAGGGCTTTAACCTCGTCTATTTGCATAGCGTGCCGCAGACAAAATATCTTTAATGTTGGTTGAATTTAGAATTGTTAACTATGAGGTTTTCCCTTTATTCTCTTCGATGACCGACATTCCTTGATGGTACAAGCCCCTAGATTCATCTATGGAGTTAATCTAAAATCTAAAATTGTCTGACCGATTCAGCTAAAAATCACGAGCGATCGCCTGAGAATAACTGATAAAGTTGAGCTACGCAAAGTTGAAAACAGTGTTATATGCCTGGGTTTCTATTAGAAGTTGGTACAGAAGAACTACCTGCAAGTTTTCTCAGTGATGCTTTAGTGCAATGGCAGGAACGCATTCCCCAAAGCCTGGAAGCAAACAGTCTCAAGGGCGAAAGTGTCCAGGTGTACGGTACTCCCCGGCGGCTGGCGGTATTGATTACAGGTCTACTATCGCAGCAACCAGACCGAGAAGAAGAAATTAAAGGGCCCCCCGCCCAAGCCGCCTTTAAAGATGGTCAGCCGACAGCAGCAGCCGCAGGTTTTGCCAAAAAGCAAGGTGTGGAACTGGATGCGCTGTCAGTTCGCCCCACAGACAAAGGGGAATTTGTTTTTGTGCAAAAAAGAATTCCCGGTCGTCCTGTGGCGGAAATTTTGACAGAACTTGTTCCCCAGTGGATTTGGGGTTTAGAAGGTAAGCGATTGATGCGTTGGGGTAATGGAGATGCCAGGTTTTCTCGACCGATTCGTTGGCTGGTAGCTTTGTTAGATGAGACGGTATTGCCTTTAGAATTAGTGAATGGTTCTAAAACGATCCAGAGCGATCGCCTTTCCCAAGGTCATCGAGTTTTACATCCCGAACCTGTGACAATTGCCCAGGCTACTGATTATGTTACCGCCCTCAAGTCTGCTTATGTCACCGTTGACCCAGAAGAACGGGTAAATCTGATTAAAGAGCAAGTAAATGCAGTCGCAGAGAATTTAAGCGGGTATACAGTAATTTACCCCGATTTGTTAGCGGAAGTAACCAACCTTGTAGAATATCCTTCCGCAGTTGTTGGTAAATTTGAACCAGAATTTTTGGAATTACCAACTGAGGTAATTACTGAAGTGATGGTTACTCATCAACGTTATTTTCCTGTATTCAAACCAGGGAGTTTTGAGCAAGAATTATTGCCCAATTTCATTACCATTTCTAACGGCGATCCAAAAAAATCAGATATTGTTGCTGTAGGAAATGAAAGAGTAATTCGTGCCAGATTAGCTGATGGTAGATTTTTCTACGAAGCTGATTTAACTAAACCAATAGATAGCTTTTTACCGCAATTGGAAAAAGTCACTTTCCAAGAAGAATTGGGTTCGGTACGTGCCAAGGTAGATAGAATAGTTCAAATTGCCGAGCAAATTAGCAGTCAATTAGAATTAGCAGAAGATCAAAAACAAAGAATCCAACGTGCTGCTTTATTATGTAAAGCAGATTTGGTGACACAAATGGTCTATGAATTCCCTGAACTGCAAGGCATTATGGGAGAAAAATATGCTTTGGCTAGTGGTGAAGATGCCGAAGTAGCAAAGGCAATTTCTCAACATTATTTGCCAAAGGGAGCCGGTGATGTGTTACCAGAAACACTCACGGGTAAAATTGTTGGTTTGGCAGATAGATTAGATACTTTAGTGAGTATCTTTGGTTTAGGTTTAATTCCTTCCGGTTCATCCGATCCGTTTGCTTTACGCCGTGCGGCTAATGCTGTAGTTAAAATTGTTTGGTTTGATAATTTGCCAATAAATTTAGATGATTTGTTGAAGCAAATATCGATAGACTTTGCAGCAAAATATCACAAAGATCGAGCATCATTAACCACAGCGTTACAAGAGTTTTTCTTACAACGCATCCGCACTTTATTACAAGAAGAAAAACAGATTGATTACGATTTGGTAAATGCAGTTTTGGGAGAAAATGACCCAGAATACACAGAACGGACGTTAAAAGATTTATTGGATGTGCGCGATCGCGCTTTGTACTTACAACAAATCCGCAATGACAGTACCTTAGATAACATCTACGAAACCGTTAACCGTTCCACACGATTAGCCGCTCAAGGTGATTTGGATACAAAACAGCTAGAACCGACAACCGTAGTTCGTCAAGAATTATTCCAAAAGCCCTCTGAAGACGCTTTGTATAATGCGCTAATCGAATCAGTGCCACAAACTCAAACAGCACAGCAAACCCGAAATTATCAACTATTAGTAGCAGCATTAGCAAAAATTGCTCCGGCAGTTAGTAACTTCTTTGATGGCCCGGATAGCGTTTTAGTTATGGACTCCGATCCAGAAATCAAGCGTAATCGGTTACATCTGCTGGGATTAGTTCGCAATCATGCCCGTGTTTTAGCTGACTTCGGTGCGATCGTCAAAAATCTGTAGCGTAGGTCAACAAAAACTTGTGTAATTTTTGCCAAGAAAGGCTACTATAGGGAGTGCTTAACCAGGGACTCTGCTGCAATCTATGTCCAAAGCTCATGTTATTGGATTGGGAAAGTCCGGTGTTGCTGCGGCGAGATTGTTGAAACGGGAAGGTTGGGAGGTAGAGCTGAGCGATCGCAACACCTCCGAAACCCTCCTAGAACAACAACAAAAACTCGCTGCCGAGCAAATAACCGTTAAACTAGGACAATCCCTAGAATTGAATGGTGCTAATTTACCGCAATTAATAGTCGTTAGTCCTGGCGTGCCTTGGGATATTCCCGTATTAGTTGAGGCACGCCAATTAGGTATTGAAACCATTGGCGAAATGGAACTCGCTTGGCGAAATTTGCAATCGCTACCTTGGGTAGGAATTACCGGCACTAATGGCAAAACTACTACCACAGCTTTAATTGCTGCCATTTTCCAAGCAGCAGAATTAAATGCACCCGCCTGCGGTAATATTGGCTACGCCGCTTGTGAAGTTGCCCTATCTCAGGGAGCAGGGAGCAGGGAGCAGGGAGCAGGGGAGGCAGGGGGAGCATTTGATCACTCCTCACTCCTCACTCCTCACTCCTCACTCTTAACTCCTCACTCTTCACTCGATTGGGTAATTGCCGAAGTTAGCAGCTATCAAATAGAATCTTCCGTCTCTCTTGCTCCCCGGATCGGTGTTTGGACGACTTTTACACCGGATCATCTTAGTCGCCATAAGACTTTAGAGAACTATTACAATATCAAAGCCAAGCTATTGCGTCAGTCTGAGTTGCAAGTGTTCAATGGCGATGATGCTTACTTGAGTCAGCTAGGTTTAAGTGCTTGGCCTGATGCCTATTGGACAAGTGTGAGAGGAAAAGATTTTCTGATTAGCGAAAAAGGCTTTTACATTGAAGATGGTTGGGTTGTGGAAAAATTGACTGCAACCTCTGCACCAGAACCGATTGTGAAAGTATCTAGTTTGCGAATGGTGGGAGAACATAACCAGCAAAATCTGTTGATGGCAGTAGCAACAGCAAGATTAGCGGGAATTAATCGTGATGCGATCGCACTTGCAGTTCGGGAATTTCCTGGTGTTGCCCATCGTTTGGAGCATATCTGCACATGGGAAGGTATTGATTTCATTAACGATAGCAAAGCTACTAATTACGATGCGGCTGAAGTAGGTTTAGCATCTGTCAACAGTCCAGCGATTTTAATTGCTGGTGGAGAAGCTAAAGCAGGTGATGATACTGCTTGGCTAGCACAAATTCAAACTAAAGCTGCTGCTGTGTTATTGATTGGTTCTGCTGCACCCGCATTTGCCAAACGTCTCCGAGAGGTGGGGTATCATACATACCATATTGTGGAAACTATGGAAAGGGCAATTCCTAAGTCGGCAGAATTAGCCAAGCAGTATCAAGCGCCTGTGGTATTGCTATCTCCGGCTTGTGCGAGTTTCGATCAGTACCCAAATTTTGAGGTGCGGGGCGATCGCTTCCGTCATCTATGCCTTGCTTGGGCAGGTGGTTGGAAACCCGCTAGAGTAGAACTTCCAGAACTTGAAAACTCTAGTCAAGAGTCCATAGTTCAAAGTCGATAAGCATTGTTTGTCAACAAGTTCGTAGTAAGGACTTTAGTCCTTGTTTTCTAAGCACTAAAGTCCTTACTACAAACTCTCAAAACTAACTTGACAAAATACTAGAAGGATTATTTGATACTAATTTAATAGTTTTCTATAATTAGATTTTGCTATAGTTTGTAACTTCAACCTCATGAGCGATGCTTGTAGATTTAGGAATAGGTAAACCATCTTCTAGCATCCCTTCAATATGAAATTGAATAGCTTCTGCAATCATCTGCTTGACTTCTTCTAAAGTTTCACCCACAGCGACACAACCTCGTAAATCAGGGACATAAGCGCTGTAGCTAGTTGCTCCCTTTTCAATCACAACTGTATAACGCATCAGTCTTACTCCAATTGAGCTTGTCTCCAGATATTTTTCAGAGTACCAATTGGCACATCCACATTTAGCTTACCAGCCATTGTTACAGTACCAGGTTTATTTTTAAATGTGGGTTTCTTCTGCCTCCTGCCTTCTGCCTTCTGCCTTCTGAAGTCAACCAATAGGGCGATTTCCGGGATTGACTGCATGAATATATTCACTACCCGATCGCGGTCTTCCTCGTTTATAATAAGCTTCTTCTGGTTTACCCCATCCTAGCTGCAAAATCATTTCCAAAAAGCTAGAATTTTCCCACTTACATAAACTTGCCCACTCTGTTCTTTGAACAATTCTTTCTACATCAGATGTGACAATTTGTTGGTGTTGTTTACTATTATTAAAACTCAAGTATAAATCCATTCCTATAGTGACTTCATACCAAAATTCTACGATAGAATTTTTAGCGGCTTTTAATATCTCTAAGTCACCATTGAGGGCAATTAACTCACTATCTATTTCGGGATAATGCAAGTTTTTTCCTTTAACTGTCATTTCCCGCCAGATAATACCAGAAACTCGATTTTCTCTTTGATACTCATGAATTGCAGTTTTGAAATCTTGATAGGCAGTAAACTGTTGCAACCCATCAGTTCTGATAAACTGGTCAATTACAGGATTGCCAGAGACTTTTATTTCTAACTTTAAGCGTTTTCCTTTCAGGCAAGCTTGGCGTTCGGCTGCCAAAATTTGAATTAGTTCCTGGGTGGTGTAAACCTTTGACATCAGATACACTCTATTTAGTCATTGGTCATTGGTCATTGGTCATTGGTCATTAGTCATTAGTCAGTTGTTACGGACTTATAGACTATAGATTAACTTTCTAATCATTATGCTTTGACATCGGCGGCAATGTAGTAACAGATATAACTAAAAATTAGGGCAGACCAATTTGGTCTACCCCATAGGTTACTTAGCTAACTCACTACTAAACTCGTTAAAAGCTCGCCGCTTTAGCTGTGCTGTTTCAGTGCGTGGTAACAAATCAAAGATTTCACGAAATCGATCGTCTATATCTTCATAAGGTACTTGACCCTTTTTATTCAAAACTACTTCACCTGATTTATTTAACACCACGACTTGAGGAACGCTTCCAGCATAGTAATATCCTGGTTCAGTTGGGTCGTAGGTCTCTTTCTGCGGGATAGCATCTACATTAATCGGCATAATCTCTGCTACCTTGCCATAGAATTCCTGTACTCGTGAAATGGAAATGGCATATCTTTTGGAATCACTGCTATCATCCAGATAAAAAGCCAAAAATACTGGTTTATGTTCCACTAAAGTTTGTGCGAGTGTCTGTCTGGGAGGAACTAATGAACCATTGCCAGCATAAACAACAAAGATGTTGCCATCATATAAATCATTATTCAGACCAGCAGATGCAGGTTGCATACTTATAATGAAAAGACTTACAAGCAACAACAGGCATTTGGACAACCACCTTTGCCAGCTAGTAATTTGTTTATGTAAAAAAAGAAACTTTGTGCTATTCATCAAAAGGAACCTTGCAAGCTACTACTTGTTGTGAGTTTGTGCTGAATTTGGCCAACTGGGCTGGATATGTAATTACGCCCACGCACTATTTTTTAAGATAACGCCTACTGAGATTATCTCTCGCAAGTGGCTGGTATTGCTACGCAGAATTCAAAACAGAGGTAAAGTAGCGCAACAATCCAAAATTATTCGACTGAGCGTAGCCGTACCCTTCCGGGGAAGCAACGCGTAGCATTCCGCAGAAAAGTTTAAAATTCAAAATTGCGAATACTGGCTTTTTCAGCCAAGATTCGCTAAACTCACAAGATTAAATTTGCACTTTTAATTAAGAACCGCCAGAAAACTAGGGTATAGATGTGGGAAACAAAATACAATTCATAGATAGACTGCGATTGGGTTTCGCGGTGTCAGTGGCAAAGAGTGTGACCTTTATAGTGCAATATCTTCGACGGGCTGCGCCTACGCTCCGTCTAGGTGCTGGTAGTGTATTACCAGGGGCGATCGCTCGTCGCATTGAACCCAGACTTTTACAATTATTGAGTCAGCAAGTTAAAAACGGGGTGATTTTAATTGCTGGTACTAACGGCAAAACTACTACAGCGCTGCTTTTATGCACAATACTAGAACGCAAAGGTTTTCGTGTCACTCATAATTCTACAGGTGCAAATCTAGAAAATGGCTTGATGACGGCGCTGTTAGAAAGCACCAATTTACTAGGTACGCTAAATTCTGATTACGTCATTTTAGAAGTTGACGAAAATATTGTACCGAAGGTATTAGCGCCACTCCAGCCGCGAATCATTCTCTGTTTAAACTTGTTCCGCGACCAACTCGATCGGTACGGCGAAGTAGACACAATTAGTAAACGTTGGACAAAAGTTATTTCTACCCTACCACCAGAAACGGTAGTAATTCCCAATGCTGATGACCCAACTTTATCTAATCTCGGTCAGCAGTTACCCCAACGGGTGTTATTCTTTGGCTTGAATGAACCAGAACATTATCTAGAAGCAATTCCTCACGCTGTTGATTCTATTTATTGTCCAAAATGTGGACATTCCCTAGATTACAAGGGTGTTTATTTGTCTCATTTGGGAGATTTTACTTGTCCTAAGTGTGGTTTTAGTAAAAGTAAACCGACTTTGGAAAGTAGTGAATGGTCGCAAATTCTGGTTGGTTTATACAACAAATATAATACTTTGGCGGCTGCAACTGCGGCTATTGAGTTAGGAGTTGATGAAGCAACAATCAGAGATACTATTAACAACTTCCAAGCTGCTTTTGGTCGGGCGGAAGATTTAGTAATTAACGGTAAACGAGTGCGAATATTGTTATCAAAAAATCCTGTGGGAACGAATGAAACCATTCGCGTAGTCACTGAAAGCACAGATAAAACCACACTGCTAGTATTGAACGATCGCACGCCTGATGGCACTGATGTATCCTGGATTTGGGACGTAGATACCGAGAAACTAGTCGAACGCGGCGGGACTTTAGTAGTGAGTGGCGATCGCGTCTACGATATGGCACTACGTCTACGTTACAGCCAAAAGTCCCCTGAGAGTAACTTAAATTTAATAGTCGAAGAAGATTTGCGACAAGCGATCGCTACTGCATTAGAGCATACACCAGAGAATGAAACTCTGCATATTCTACCTACCTACTCAGCTATGTTAGAAGTGCGAGAAGTTCTGACTGGTCGGAAAATTCTTTAAATTTGTCATTGGTCATTGGTCATTTGTCATTTGTCATTTGCGATCGTCTTATTCCCTATTCCCCATTCCCCAAATTTATGAGTTCTCAAAATATAGAATTAACAATTGGTTGGCTTTATCCGACGCTGATGAGTACTTATGGCGATCGCGGTAATGTAATTACTATAGAACGTCGCGCCCAGTGGCGGGGATACGATGTGAAAGTATTACCCTTAGATCAAAATTCTACAGCCGCAGATATTAAAACAGTAGATGTCATCGTTGGTGGTGGCGCACAAGATCGTCAGCAAGAAATAGTCATGCGTGATTTGCAAGGTGCGAAAGCTGATGCAATGCGCGAGAAAATCGAAAATGGCACACCAGGAGTATTTACTTGTGGTTCCCCCCAATTACTGGGACATTATTATGAACCAGGTTTGGGACAACGGATTGATGGTTTGGGAATACTCGATTTAGTTTCCGTGCATCCTGGCGAAAATACTAAGCGCTGTATTGGTAACTTGGTAATTGAAGTGACAGCTTCACGTCTGGCGCGAGATTTAAAAGAGATGACAGGTAGCACACCGTATTTGGTAGGCTTTGAAAATCACGGCGGACGTACCAAACTGGGAAAAGTCGAAGCTTTGGGGCGCGTGGTGTACGGCTTGGGAAATAATGGTGAAGATGGGACAGAAGGAGCATTTTATCAGAATGCGATCGCTACTTATTCTCACGGCCCTTTGTTACCGAAAAATCCTTTTGTTGCAGATTGGTTAATTCAAACAGCGCTGCGGCTAAAGTATCAACAGGAAATTACCTTAAAACCTTTTGACGATAGCCTTGCTACACAAGCACGAGAAGCGATGTTTAAGCGATTGAAAGTGAGTTTACCAAGTGCTGCGGCGGCGAAAGTTTAATCTCAGTTCGCTAATTAAGCCTCTCCCTGTGTCGGGGAGAGGTTTGGAGAGGGGTCAAATTTGACATAAAGAGGGCAAAGTATGACTCAAGCCTTAGCCAAACAAGTAACATTTGATGAATTTATCGCCTGGTATCCCGAATCTTCAGACAGGCATTATGAACTACATGATGGGGTAATTGTTGAAATGCCTAAGCCAACAGGGAAACACTCGGAGATAGCCGGGTTTATCAATGGTTCTTTGTTTATTGAAATCACCCGTTTGTCTATTCCTTGTTTTATCCCTAAAGAATGCGTCATCAAGTCAGTTAACACTGATTCAGGTTATGAACCAGATGTAATCGTTCTTGATAGACAAGCTGTTATGAATGAACCACGCTGGAAAAAAGAATCTATCATTACGTGGGGTAGTTCCGTCAAGTTGGTTGTAGAAGTTGTTTCAACCAACTGGAGCGATGATTATGCTTTGAAACTAGAAGATTACGAGTCTTTGGGCATTCCTGAATATTGGATTGTAGACTATTTAGGTTTAGGTGGTAGACGCTTTATTGGCAATCCTAAACAACCAACTATCTCCATTTACCAATTAATTGAAGGTGAGTATCAAGTTAGGCAATTTAGGGGAAGCGATCGCATTCAGTCGCCAGCATTCCCAGAGTTGAATTTAACTGCTGAACAGATTTTTCGGGCTGGAGAAGTTGCGTAATTTAGGTGGCTAAGGTTGAAATTTTTATCTGATAAAGCAAGAGGGCATATGACTCAAGCCTTAACCAAACAAGTAACATTTGATGAATTTATTACTTGGTATCCAGAAAACTCACAACGACGCTATGAACTGCATGATGGGGTAATTGTTGAAATGGCTCCTCCCACAGTTGAACATGAACAAATTGTTGGATTTTTAGTTGGGGAAATAGTTACAGAATACAAACGTTTCAAACTACCTTATTTCATCCCCAAAACAGCTTTCATTAAACCTACTCAGAGCGAAGCAGCTTACTCACCAGATGTACTGTTGTTGAATAACTCTAATTTAGTAAATGAACCTCTGTGGAAAAAAGAATCTACTGTAAGCCAAGCGGCATCAATTCCTTTAGTAATTGAGGTGGTAAGTACCAACTGGCGAGACGACTATTTTACCAAAGCAGGTAAATATGAAGAGGTCGGAATCCCTGAATACTGGATTGTAGACTATCTCGGCTTAGGTGGTAGGCGGTTTATTGGCAATCCTAAACAACCAACTATCTCGATTTACCAATTAATTGAAGGCGAGTATCAAGTTAGGCAATTTAGGGGAAGCGATCGCATTCAGTCGCCAGCGTTCCCAGAGTTGAATTTAACTGCTGAACAGATTTTTCAAGCTGGAGAAGTCGCGTAAAAAACGGCTAAAGAAGTAAAAGAACCATCAAAGACTCTTTCACGAGTATCAAAGACTCGTCCGCGAGTATCAGAGACTCGTCAACAAGTATCAAAGACTCGTCCGCGAGTATCAGAGACTCGTCCACGAGTATCAAAGACTCGTCCGCGAGTATCAGAGACTCGTCCACGAGTATCAAAGACTCGTCCACGAATATCAGAGACTCGTCCGCGAGTATTAAAGACTCGTCAGCGAGTATCAAAGACTCGTCCACGAGTATCAAAGACTCATTAACGGAGTTCATAGCCCCATTAATGAGTATTAAAGACTCGTTTACAAGCAAATCTGAGCCATTGGTAATGATAAATTATTTTTAGATTCCGTAAAAATTATTAGCGCTCATGTAGTGTTACACAAGATAGTAAATTGCTTTGATATCTTGTAGCATTCTCAATTAGTAGCCGCGATCGCCTGAAACTCGAAGTTCTAGGAACCAATAGCCAAGCCACTCAAGTAGACTAAAATCTAAGCCTGGAAAGAATTTAGTTCTCTTAAGAGAACTTTCGCTATCAGCCATAGGTTTCTAACCTGTAGCGGTTGTTGGGATTAGTGCAAAATATTAGTAGTTGCGAGATTGTCCAGCGAATCAGGGGCATTAAATATAACTTTCGTTGACAGGTGAACCTAAGTATGACAAACACGCCTCAACGTTACCTTGGAAAAATCCGAGAGGCGAAAGAGAAAAAGCTTAAAGAATTAGATTTAAGCAATGATTCGCGTACTAATGACAAGGAAAAATTAACAGAGATTCCTGCTGAGGTGTTTGAACTGAGATGGTTGGAGGCTTTGGATTTAAGACACAACAAATTAACGACGCTGCCAGAAGCGATCGCCGGCCTGCAACAACTGACTTTCCTAGATTTAAGCGTCAACAAATTAACGACGCTGCCAGAAGCGATCACCCGCCTGCAACAACTGACTTCCCTGTATTTAAGCGTCAACAAATTAACGACGCTGCCAGAAGCGATCACCCGCCTGCAACAACTCACTTTCCTGGATTTAAGCGACAACAAATTAACGACACTGCCAGAAGCGATCACCCGCCTGCCACAACTGACTTCCTTGGATTTAAGCTTCAACCAATTAACCAAACTGCCAGAAGCGATCGCCCGCCTGCAACAACTGACTTCCCTGAATTTAAGCTTCAACCAATTAATGAAACTACCAGAAGTGATCGCCCGCCTACAAAAACTCACCTTTCTGGGTTTAAGCGGCAATCAATTAACGACACTGCCAGAAGCGATCGCCCGCCTACAAAAACTTACCTTTCTGGGTTTAAGCAACAACCCCATCGAAAAGCCACCGCCAGAAATTATTGTAAAAGGTATTAAGGCAATTCAGAATTATTTCCTACAACTGGAAGTAGAGGGAACAGATTATCTCTATGAAGCAAAGTTACTAATTGTCGGTGAAGGAGGAGCAGGTAAAACAACACTGGCGAAGAAAATTGAAGACCGAAATTATCAACTCCGAGAGGAAGACTCTACAAAGGGAATTGAGGTTATCCAGTGGAGTTTCCCAATGGAAAAAGGGCGAGAATTTCAAGTCAACATCTGGGACTTTGGAGGGCAAGAGATTTACCATACGACTCACCAGTTTTTCCTCACCAAGCGTTCAGTCTATGTCTTAGTAGCAGATACCCGCAAAGAAGATACAGATTTTTATTACTGGCTGAATGTGGTGGAACTGTTGAGCGATAACAGTCCGCTACTAATCATCAAAAATGAGAAGCAAAACCGCCATCGGGAAATTAATGAACTCCAGTTACGGGGACAGTTTACTAATTTGAAGGAGACTTTACCAACAAATCTTGCTACCAATAGAGGTTTAGAACAAGTTTTAGAACAAATCAAGCACTATGTTACAAACCTGCCCCATATTGGCAGCCCTCTCCCAAAAACTTGGGTTAGAGTCCGGGAAGCTTTGGAAAGTGACGCACGCAATTACATTAGCTTGGATGAATACCTGAACATTTGCCAACAAAATGGGTTCTCCCAAAGAGATCACAAGTTGCAATTGAGCAGCTATCTGCACGATTTGGGAGTATGCTTGCACTTCCAAGAAGACCCACTTTTGAACGAGACCGTCATCCTCAAACCCAAGTGGGGAACTGATGCAGTCTACAAAGTGCTGGATAATGAAAAGCTGATTCGAAACCTCGGCAGTTTCACACGGTCTGACTTGGAAAACATCTGGTGTGAAGACGAATACGCCACGATGTATTATAAACTCTTGCGCCTGATGATTAACTTCAAGCTGTGCTACGAAATTCCCAGAAGCCAAGGAAAGTATATTGCCCCACAACTGCTATCTGCTAATCAACCCTCCTACAACTGGGATGAAAGTAACAACCTGATACTGCGTTACACTTACGAGTTCATGCCCAAGGGCATCCTCACCCAGTTTATAGTTACCATGCATGAGTTGATCGATGAACAACAATGTGTCTGGAAAAGCGGCGTTGTTCTCAGCAAAGACCAGACGAAAGCAGAGGTGATTGAATATTACGGCAAGCGGGAGATTAAGATTCGAGTCTCAGGTCGTCACAAAAGAGATTTGATGACCATAGTTACACATGAACTCGATAAAATTCATGATTCCTACAAGCGACTGAAGTACAACAAGTTAATTCCCTGCAATTGCGAAACCTGCAAATATAGCCAAGAGCCACATTTTTATAAGCTTGAAAATTTAAGAAATCGCCTTGCTAAACAAAAATATGATGTTGAATGTGATATTAGCTATGAAAAAGCGAATGTTTTGAGCTTAATTGATGATGTAATAGATAGGGGTAAAGAGAGGTTGTTTGTAGAGCAGTTAGGCGTTGAAGTGAATCCTCCTCAATCTCCGCAAATACCATCTAACATATATTTCAACCTAAATCAAGTTCAAGAACAAAATCAAACTCGCCAAAAGGAAAATAATTTAATGTCAACAGTAAATCAATACGGCTTTGGGGATAACGTTGGTGGCGATAAAGTCATGCGTGATAAAATCGACACTCAAATCAACAACTCGCAAAACTTGGCACAAGCTGCAAAAGATATTAAAGAACTTTTAGATCAACTGTCACAAGAATATTTTAGTACAGCAATGGTTGGCGTCAAAGCAGTAGAGGAAATAGAACAGAAGCCAAAATTGAAAGCTCGAATTATCAATGCCCTGAAAGAAGCAGGATCGGAAGCTCTAGAAAAAGCAGTCGATCATCCTGCTGTTAGCATTGTCATAGCAGCCACCAAGGGCTTCATAGATGGTTGAAGATACAGCAGTTTTGAGGTAAATGAGGCACACTAATTAATAGTGCATCAAGAAATACAATAAAGCCGTACTCAATCGATTTACGAGAAAAAATAGTAAAAGCTTATGAGAGAGGTGACACTTCGGTTAGAAAAGTAGCTGTTCAATTTGGTGTAGCGAAAAGCTATGTACAAAAGCTCCTCCAACTAAAGAGAACCCAAGGTCATCTAGAACCCAAGAAGCAAGGTGGGACAATGAAAGGTAAATTGGATGAGTACGGTAGTGAATTAGCCGAAATGGTTAAAAGCCATCCAGACGCAACTTTATCAGAATACTGCGAGTATTTTGGAGAAAAGAACAACGTTTGGGTATGTGCAAGTGTAATGTGCTGTGCATTGCAAAAACAAAAACTAACACGAAAAAAAAGACTTTACGCAGTAGCCAAGCGAAAACAGAAAGAGTCCAAAAGCTGAGAATAGAGTATTGGGAGAAAGTAAAACAAATAGACCCAGAAAACCTGGTTTTTATCGATGAAATGGGTGTTTTACTTGGTTTGACTCGTACTCATGGCAGAAGCGATGGCTTCGCCAACGCCAAGGGCGAACGCGGCAGTAGAGTGTATGATTTTAAACCATATTATCGAGGTGCAAAAGTTAGTGTAATCGGGGGAATTAGTTTAAAGAAAGTTTTAGCTGTCATGACTTTAAACGGCTCGATGGATGGAGATGCATATAAAGTCTTTATCGAACATTTTTTGTTACCACAATTATGGGCTGGTGCAGTTGTTGTAATGGATAATCTTCCTGCACATCAAGTCGTAGAAATTAAACCCTTAATTGAATCTGTTGGTGCAAGTGCCCTATACATGTCTCCCTATTCCCCTGAATTTAATCCCATCGAGCATTGGTGGTCACAATTAAAAGCATTCTTGAAACAATTTTCTCCAAAGAATGCATCTGGAGTTGATGTTTTAATTAAAATAGCTCTTGAATTAATTAATCCTGAACATCTCAAAAATTGGTTTACAACTTGCTGCTACTGTACCTCATAAACTCCGAATATGCTGTATGTTAATTTAATCAAACTGAAAAGTAAAATTCACTGCCTAAATACTAGTAAATTTATGTTTTCATTCTGACTCACAAGCGATCGCACCACCCCAACATCTTAATGTTCTTCACTTTTTCCTGAAGGAGCGCTAAAACCACATTTTATTGTTGTTGAAGTGCAAACTTTAGCTCTGTCAACTCTAATTCTCCTCCGTTCGTCATTAATACTAAATTAATGCCTAAAACACTTTTTCCTGTAGTTGTATAATTAGTTAGAGGTATTTGATTAGTCAAATTAAAATTTATAGCACTTCCATACATCATTTGATATGGAGTTGGTTTATCGCCAAGTAAAAATGATGAGATAGATATTTGTGCTGGTGCGTTCTTGACTACACCTTTTACAGCTAAAGGCACAAGCCTAAATTGCTTTTGAGTATTAGAAGTATTAATTCTAACGATACATCTAGCTCTTGGCGATTGTGCATTTACAGTTATAGGAGAGCCAAGTGTAAACTGATTTATTTGCGGATTGAAAGTTATATTACATCTCCGATTAACTAAAAAGTTTGGCTGGTTATCTATTGCAACAGCAGTGCTAGATGAATTGGCATTATAACAGAAAAAAAACAAGCATATTAATATGAAAAAATTACGTGCATCACTTAATCTCAACATAACTTCCTCTCCATCAACAGAAATTTGTAATTTGAAAGAAGAATACATTCGGTAGATTCAATGAGTGGGGGATTTAGACTCACCACTCATTGAAGACCACTAAATTTAGAATTTGATACGGTGTGTCACAATACTGCTCGGTTAAGCATTTTCAACTCGGCATTGGGTTTGGGGAAAAGGTTAAAGGGTAAAGGTTAAAGGTTTTTTCTTTCCCCTTCCCCCTTCCCCTTTTCCCCTTAACCGACAAGTATTGCGGTGTGTCACTATCTATGCGCAGAATAGCAAAAAGCGAGGACTAACAACGTCTTAGGTCAAAATAAAGCCTTACATCCCCAGCATTGAGATCGGCTGTATCAACGAAAATAGAACTTCCTGCTGAGGATTGTGCAATCAGATTAATACCTAATAGTCCTTGCCCACCACCACTACATAAACCTGTAGCAGCTAGAACAGTAATCTCATCTTGCTCTGCAAATGCCTTACTAGATGTAAACTTGCTAGTTTTAGGGGGAGCTACAGCTTGACCAAGAGCACCACCACTAAAGCTATAAGTTCTGTTTAAGCTAGTACCTTTACTCTTGCTATTAATATCAGTAGTTCCTTGGTACAGTACTTGTACATCTTGGACGATGAAACCACTTGGAATAAAAGTTTGAACGCGTAAAATACACTTTTGACGCTGACCATTGAATGCACTAAAGTTATCCAAGACGATCGATAAGCTTCTACCATCCTCTCCAGGAAGCTGATCTGCAACACTACATCCACCAGACCCGATTGCATCTCCAAAAGTAATACTAGGCTCATCAGCCAAAGCTTTGTTCGCAATTACGTTGATTCCAAGAATTGTAGATAGAGACAGTAATACACCAAATTGTTTAAAGTTCATATTGATTGTACCTATGTTGTTAAAGTTGTTTTTTCATGGAAAATGCAGTCAAAATGCATCTCCCCCAACTATTTAACTAGTGCAGGATAAATCTCTAGAAGGTTTACTTTATTTAGAAACTAAATCGTTTTTAACTGTGGCAGGAATTAACTTAGTGTAGGTATAGCATCACCTACGTAGGACTCACCTGTAATAGCCTAAAGTCTTGAGATTAAAAAATGGCACTTTCTCTGTAAAATCCATGAGAGAACTCTCCTATAGATGCAAAAGTAGAATTAAGCTTCAATACCTTCGCTAAGAAAAGAGGCAGTCAAGCTTTTGCCGAAATACCCCAACACAAGAAGGTGTAAACTCTCAAGCTAATTCATGCAATAGTTAAGTGTCTCTATCCTGAAGTTACAAAAAGAATATGAGGAACTTGTGAGGGAATACGGTGCTTATTAAAACTTAAATTTTGCCAGTATTCAGGCTGGAATTTACTGGAATATCAATAAAAATAATCTTAATACTACAGAGATGTATATGTCGTTTCAATACTTTTCGGATAAGCCTAACAATCTCTCTTTTGGTCTGGGAAAAGGTTAAAGGGCAAAGGGGGAAAGGTAAATTCAAACCCTTTCCCTTTCCCCTTTCCCCCTTAACCGAAAAGTATTGTATGTCGTTTGTCCTTATATTAGATATCTGATGAAAGAGAATGTGAGGAACTTGTGAGGAAATAGTGATGAGCCAACCCTCTTTCTCCAAAGCGCGTCTTACTGCATCATGGAATATGTCTTTCGCCGCCATAGATTCCTAACATTTGTATTTCTTCCTTACCAAATCTGACTTAAATCCAAAACAAACCCAGTTAGCAAAGGTTCACCATTCAGCGTTTTTGGATTATCTAATTGTTCAACCGCAATATTAGGACGATAAATAAAAACTTGGCGTTGTTTTCTATCAATTAACCAACCAAGTTGAGTGCCATTATCTATATACTCTTGCATCTTGTTTTGCAAAATTCGCAAGTTGTCGCTCTCAGAACGCAATTCAATCACAAACTCAGGACAAATTGGTGCAAATTTTTTTCGCAGTTCCAATGATATGGCTTCCCAGCGATCGCGTTTTATCCAGGCTGCATCGGGCGATCGCACTGCACCATTAGGTAAAGTAAACCCAGCACTGGAACCAAAGCCTACACCTGTAGCATCTTGCTTTGTCCATACCCACAATTGCCCAACTAAGTTAAAATTGCGTTCATCAGTTTCCGAACCAGTTGGGGGCATAATGACTAATTCTCCAGCAGCATTACGTTCAATGCGAAAGTCGCGGTTTAGCTGGCAAAATTCATAAAACTGATCGTCAGTTAGTGCGATCGCAGGTTGCAATTGCAAGACCATTGGTATAATTTCTATGGCTATAGGTAAGTTAATGGTCATAATTCATATTTTGGGGCTTCACCTGTCTTTAGGATATATCTTGGCAAAATTTTAGGGGTGGTTACAAAACCACCCCTTCAAATTTAGAATTTACTTGCAGACCCCTTAATGGGAAGTTAATTTACTCAGAAATATTAATTGAACTTTCAACTTGAGAAGTAGCCAATGTTGGTGCAGAGAAAATACGCGAGTACAGACTTGCTGGTTGTTGATGAGCAACAACTGGTAGAACTTGACGAGCATGGGCGGCTAATTCTACTGCTTTGACATCATAAGTCTGCGTTGCTAATTTGGGATAAAACCCGATTCCGATGATTGGCAGTAGCAAACAAGCGGTAATAAATATTTCGCGGGGTTTGATATCAGAGATTACAGCATCCAAGTGCAACTCTTTATTTTGCTCACCGTAGAACACTTGACGCAGCATTGACAGTAAATAAATCGGTGTCAAAATCACGCCAACTGCTGACAGCAGCACGACTACAACTTTGAAGCTGGAACTGTAAACATCACTGCTGGCGATACCCAGAAACACCATCAACTCACCCACAAAACCACTCATTCCGGGTAAAGCCAGAGAAGCCATTGAACCGATGGTAAACAGAGCAAAGGTTTTGGGCATTACCTTAGCCATACCGCCCATTTTATCCATCATCAAGGTGTGGGTGCGATCGTAAGTCACGCCAGACAGGAAGAACAAGCTAGCAGCAATCAAGCCGTGAGAAACCATCTGTAATACTGCACCGCTGATACCAAGCTCTGTGTAAGAGGCAATCCCAATCAGCACAAACCCCATGTGGGCAATTGAAGAGTAAGCCAAGCGGCGTTTGAGATTGGTTTGAGCAAAGGCACAGCAAGCACCGTAGACAATGTTAACCACACCCAAAACTGCTAACACTGGGGCAAAAGTCACATGGGCATTGGGCAACATTTCCACATTGAAGCGGATGAGAGCATAACCACCCATTTTTAACAACACACCAGCCAAAATCATTGAACCGGGTGCTGATGCTTCACCGTGGGCATCAGGTAGCCAAGTATGTAAAGGGAAAATCGGCATTTTCACACCGAAGGCAATTAAGAAACCTGCATAAACCAACAATTCCAAGGTTTTGGGGTATTCTTTCATTCCTAGAGTCGCCATATCGAAAGTGACGGTATCTCCAGAGAATGCTATTGCAAAACCTGCAATCAAGATAAATATTGATGCAGCAGCGGTGTAAAGAATAAATTTGGTAGCGGCATAACGGCGGTTTTGTCCTCCCCAAATGGAAATCAGCAGGTAAACTGGCACTAACTCGATTTCCCACATTAGGAAGAACAACAGCAAATCTTGGGCAACAAATACGCCAAGCTGGGCGCTGTACATCGCTAACATCAAACCATAAAATAATCGCGGCTTGGTGTTAACTTTCCAAGCCGCGAATATTGCGAGGGTATTTATTAAGCCTGTCAGAAGCACCAAGGGCATCGATAAACCATCAACCCCCACAGCCCAATGCAAACCTAACTGCGGTATCCAAGGATAGTTTTCTATAAGTTGGAGTCTTGAACTCTGGAAGTCGTATTTATACCAAAAGGCATAAATCATCAGTGCAAAGTCGGCGATCGCAACTCCCAGACCATACCACCGCACAGTTCTACCTTCCTTGTCTGGGATTAAGGGGATGGCTAAGGTAGCCACCAAGGGTAAGAGGATTATAGCTGTTAGCCAGGGAAATTCAATAGCATTCATTACTTCTGACAATTAATTTGCCTTATCACTTTTGATTTCATTATATTAAGCAATCAATATTTTTGTAAACATTCTTTAACTTAAGAAGATTAAATTTTTGACAAAGATAAGAACATATACTCATTGAATGTCAATTTTTCAGGATAAATAAGAATAAATACTTATCCGGTTTTGACGATTCTATTCTAAATGTAAACTTTTGCAACGTCAACAAAAAACGGTAGCTCAAGCTACCGTTACAATACAGTTACATTTTTTGGTTCAGCCCAATTGTCAGTACTATTTAGTCTACGCTTCTAAGTTGAGTCATAAATCTAACCTTTTGTATTGGGTTACAGCAGTTTTCATGTATTTAGGCCACAATTATGAGACCTAACCCCCAGCTCTTTCCCTACAAGGGAAGGGGAGAAAATCAAAGCCTCTCTCCTCGTAGGAGAGAGGTTTGGAGAGAGGTCTATTTGTGGTTCATTTACCTGAAAATAGCTGTAAGTGCAACGCCAATTTAAGGTTTAGCTATGTACTGAGATACTTTAATGTGCTAGCTATGAGAGCAAAATACCCTTTTAAAACATCCTCTAACAGCTAAAAAGTCACCACACTACGAATTGATTCACCTTTGTGCATCAATTCAAAAGCATCATTAATTTGCTCAATGGGCATCACATGGGTAATTAAATCATCAATATTTATCTTACCTTCCATATACCAATCAACAATTTTTGGCACATCTGTACGTCCTCTAGCGCCACCAAATGCTGAACCTTTCCAAACGCGCCCAGTTACTAATTGAAAAGGACGAGTACTAATTTCCTGTCCAGCACCAGCAACACCAATAATCACGCTGACGCCCCAACCTTTATGGCAGCATTCCAATGCTTGACGCATAATATTGACATTACCGATACATTCAAAACTATAATCAGCACCGCCTTTTGTTAAATCAACTAGATAGGGAACTAAATCACCCTCTACTTCTTGAGGATTAACAAAGTGTGTCATACCAAATTTTTCTGCCAAGGCGCGTTTGTTGGGATTAATATCTACCCCGACAATCATATTTGCCCCTACCATCCGCGCCCCTTGGATGACATTTAAGCCAATACCACCCAAACCAAAAACCACAACATTTGCTCCAGGTTCCACCTTGGCAGTATTGATGACTGCACCAACACCAGTAGTCACACCGCAGCCAATGTAACAAACCTTATCAAAGGGGGCATCTTCCCGAATTTTTGCTAAGGCGATTTCTGGCAGCACCGTATAGTTAGCAAAAGTGGATGTACCCATATAATGATGAATCATCTGCCCATCAATACTAAAGCGACTAGTGCCATCGGGCATCACACCGCGTCCTTGAGTTAGGCGAATCGCTTGACAGAGATTAGTTTTGAAACTCAAACAATATTCGCATTGGCGACATTCGGGAGTGTAGAGGGGAATCACGCGATCGCCTGGTTTGAGACTGGTAACACCAGCGCCTACTTCCACTACCACACCAGCACCTTCATGTCCCAAAATCGCCGGAAACAAACCTTCGGGATCGTCACCAGATAAGGTAAAAGCGTCGGTGTGGCAAACCCCGCTTGCTTTCATTTCAACTAATACTTCGCCGGCTTGTGGGCCTGATAGTTGAACGGTTTCAATCGTCAACGGCTTACCTGCACTGTAAGCTACTGCTGCTTTAACTTCCAATGTCAGCGCTCCTGTATAGTTTTGTCATTTGTCATTTGTCATTTGTCATTTGTCATTTGTCATTGGTCTTCTTCCCCTGCCCCTCTGCCTCCCCTGCCTCCCCTGCTCCCCCTGCCTCCCCTGCTCCCCCTGCCCCCTGTACACTGTAACCTGTACCCTATTCTCTTCTTTACTCCCCAGTTTTCTCACAGGCATTGAACGCATGATAAACTTTTGTATTACTTCATCGTATTTACTAAGCACGATCGCGGCTATAACGATAAATATTATTACCTTTGTTAAAATGTCATTCTCTGGCTAGATTGGTTAAAGGCGGCAACAGCTGTTTTGGCAACGATGTAAACTGGATGTCAGCAGCAAACCTCAAATAATTTGTCCACCCCTAAATTAATATATTTTGTCACAGCTTATGAACCCTGCCCTAACTCAAATTGGCGCTCAAATGTCCAACCTGACTGGCGTCAGAGCAATCATGAAGGATATTATCGAAACATTACGAGCGGGTGCAGGGCAGCAGTTTATTAATTTGAGTGCTGGTAATCCGTTGATTTTGCCAGAGGTAGAACAATTATGGCGAGATTGTACTGCACAGCTTTTGGCTAGTCCAGAATATGGTGAGGTAGTTTGCCGCTACGGTTCAAGTCAGGGCTATGCACCATTCGTTGAAGCGATCGCCAACGACTTTAACAAACGCTACGGGTTAAAATTAACCGATCGCAATATCCTCATCACCCCCGGTAGTCAAACCCTCTACTTCTACGCTGCCAATACTTTCGGTGGCTACACCCCTAGCGGCGAGTTAAAACAAATTGTTTTACCCCTCAGCCCTGACTACACAGGTTACGGTGGCATTTGCTTAGTTCCAAAAGCCTTAACTGCCTACAAACCAACTCTCGATATTGATGCGGCTGCTCACCGATTTAAATATCGCCCCGACTTCAGCCAACTTACGATTACAGAAAATACGGGTTGTGTTCTCTTCTCTCGCCCCTGTAATCCTACTGGTAACGTCCTCACGGATGATGAGGTGAAAAAGATTGCTGCCCTAGCTGCGCCTTACAATCTACCCGTGTTAATTGACTCAGCTTATGCGCCTCCCTTCCCAGCATTAAACTTTACCGACATGACACCAGTGTTCGGTGATAACATCCTCCACTGCATGAGTTTATCGAAAGCCGGATTACCAGGAGAAAGAATTGGTATAGCTATTGGGGATGAAAAGTGGATTGAAGTGCTGGAGTGTTTCCAAGCAAACATGAGTCTCCATTCTTCACGTTACGGCCAAGCGATCGCAGCTTATGCAATCAATTCTGGTGCTTTAGTGGAAATTTCTCACACTGTCATCCGTCCCTTTTACCAAAATAAATTTACCGTTTTAGAAACCAGCTTAGAACAAGCGATGCCCAAGGATTTACCTTGGTATCTCCATCGCGGTGAAGGAGCAATTTTTGCTTGGTTGTGGTTACAGGATTTACCCATGAGTGACTGGGAATTTTACCAGCTAGTTAAGCAAGTAGGTGTGATTATTGTCCCTGGAAGTACCTTCTTCCCCGGTTTAGACCAAGAGTGGGCGCACAAGCACCAATGTTTCCGCATCAGTCTTACAGGTACAGATGAAGAGATAGCCACTGCTATGCAACGTTTAGCAAAAGTGGCCGAAGAAGCTTATCAGCGTGCGGCTGTGACTGCCTGATTAAGGGCAGAGGGGCAGGGGAGGCAGGGGGAGCAGGGGAAGAAGACCAATGACAAATGACAAATGACAAATGACAAATGACAAATTAGATAATTGGTTAGAAATTGGTAAGATTGTTGCCCCTCAAGGATTGTCTGGAGAATTACGAGTTTATCCTGTATCAGACTTTCCCGAAAGATTTGAAGTACCGGGAAAACGTTGGTTGTTGTGTTCAGGTGACACAGAACCGCAACCAATCGAATTATTAACAGGACGTTATATCAGTAATAAAAACTTGTATGTAATCAAATTAGCTGGCGTGGAAAATTGCGATCGCGCGGAGGCGTTGCGCGGTTGTAAATTAATGGTACCAGCAAGCGATCGCCCCCAATTAGGCAAAGATGAATATCATGTCCTCGATTTGATTGGCTTAGAAGTCTTTATGCAAGCATCTGGCGAACTCGTAGGTACGGTGGTAGACATCATCCCTGCCGGCAATGATTTGCTAGAAGTAAAATTACACCCATCTTTTACTACTGACAAAGGACAAATAACAAATGACAAAAAGCAAAAGACTGTTTTGATTCCATTTGTAGAAGCGATTGCACCAGTGGTAGACTTGCCATCTGGTCGTATTGAAATTACGCCACCGCCTGGATTATTGGAAATTAATAATTAGGTTAAAATAATTCGTAATTATAATTAGTACACACTCTATATATTAATTTAGGAAATGTGGCAATGCTAGAAGAACCAACAGCAACTATTCATCGGCAACTGCTACAAATATTGTCCCGATTGCCCTTCTCTTCTCAAGAAGAAGTATTAGATTTTGCTATCTCTCTCCAGAAAAAAAAACTAACTCAGGATTGGGATGCTATTTCTGATGCGGAGGCTGCTGCATTGAAAACTGAGTTTGCTGATGAAGATTTAGCTTTTGCAGAATCTCTTTTAACTGATTATCTCCCCCGGCTTCAGCAAGAGGACGAAGTTTGATGCGAGGAGATTGTTTATTTGGCTGATTTGAATCCGAGTCGAGGTTCAGAGCAAGCAGGTATTCGACCAGTGATTATTGTTCAGCGAAATAGACTAGCTCAGTTTACAACGACATTAGTAGTAGTTCCTTTAACCACTAATCTGCGACGTGCCACTATACCAGGTACAATTATCATACCTTCAGGTGAAGGCGGTTTAACACAAGAGTCAGTAGTGCTTTGTTATCAAATTGTTGTTATTGATAAACAGCGATTAATCAGAAAATTAGGAACTCTTTCTTATAATTATTTAATAATGCTAAAAGTGGCATTAGATTACACTTTACAACTAGAAAATTATGACGAAGAAAATGCCGATTGATAGCATTAATCAATAGCGTCGGTGTAGCCTAGCATAGACATTGCTCTCTATCCTCTACTCATAGCCAAGGAATTTAGTCAAGAAGGCTGAAAAAATTCATCATGGGTAGATGGCCATCATCTTGAAAATAAGTAAGATTACATACTGGTGAATCCGTCAAAATCCTTTTGTAATGGAGTGTCGAAATGACATTAGCCAGTCCTCCACAAACAAAGCCTTTAACAGATGAAGAATTACAGAAGATAAACGCCTACTGGCGTGCAGCGAACTATCTTTCGGTTGGGCAAATATATCTATTGGACAATCCGTTACTGAGAGAACCTTTAAAGCTGGAACACGTCAAACCGAGGCTCTTGGGTCACTGGGGAACAACGCCAGGGCTGAACTTGATCTATGCTCACCTAAATCGGGTTATCAAAAAATATGACCTCAACACAATCTACATTGCTGGGCCTGGTCATGGAGGGCCTGGACTGGTAGCTAACACCTACTTAGAAGGAACTTACACCAAGTACTACCACAACATTTCCCAAGATGCTGAAGGAATCCAGAAACTCTTCAAACAATTCTCTTTCCCTGGTGGTATTCCCAGCCACGTTGCACCGGAAACTCCTGGTTCGATCCACGAAGGCGGGGAATTAGGTTATGCCCTCGTCCACGCTTATGGTGCTGTCTTTGATAACCCTGATTTAATTGTTGCTGCTGTTGTCGGAGATGGCGAAGCCGAAACAGGTGCTTTAGCAACTAGCTGGCATTCCAACAAGTTTCTTAACCCCGTACATGATGGGGCTGTACTGCCGATTCTGCACCTGAATGGGTATAAAATTGCTAACCCAACAGTATTGGCACGGATCGGTCATGAGGAATTAGAAAGCTTATTTGTCGGCTACGGCTACAAGCCCTACTTTGTCGAAGGTGACGATCCCGCAGATGTCCACCAGCAGATGGCGGCGACTCTAGATATAGCGATCGCCGAAATTCAAAGTATCCAAAGAGAAGCCCGCGTACATGGTTTCACCGAACGTCCTCAGTGGCCGATGATTGTCTTGAAAACCCCTAAAGGGTGGACAGGGCCCAAGGAAGTTGATGGCAAAAAAACTGAAGGTTTTTGGCGATCGCACCAAGTTCCTTTTGGCAACATAAGCAAACAGCCAGAACACCTGAAACTCCTAGAAGATTGGATGAAGAGTTACAAACCAGAAGAACTCTTTGACAGCAACGGTAAGCTGATTCCCGAATTAGCAGAACTGGCTCCCAAAGGGCATCGACGCATGGGTGACAATCCCCACGCTAATGGCGGTCTTTTGCTGTGTGACCTGAAAATGCCGGACTTTCGAGACTATGCCGTAGATGTTCTCAAACCAGGGCAAGCGATCGCTGAAGCTACCCAAGTTGCAGGAATTTTCCTCCGGGATATCATGCAACTTAACCAAGAAAGCCGCAACTTCCGCATCGTCGGCCCCGACGAAACGGTATCGAATCGCTTGGGCGCTGTGCTAGAAGCTACAGACAGAGATTGGGTAGCCCAGATCCTCCCCGAAGATGACCACCTTTCCCCCGACGGTCGGGTGATGGAAATTCTCAGCGAAACTAATTGTCAAGGATGGTTAGAAGGCTACCTCCTCACCGGACGCCACGGATTTTTCTCTTGCTACGAGGCGTTTATTCACATCGTTGACTCGATGTTCAATCAGCATGCCAAATGGTTGAAAACGACCAGACATATTCCCTGGCGTAGACCGATTGCTTCCCTCAATTACCTACTCACTTCTCACGTTTGGCGACAAGATCATAACGGTTTCTCCCACCAAGACCCCGGTTTTATTGACCATGTAGTTAACAAAAAAGCAGAGATCGTTCGGGTGTATTTGCCGCCCGATGCCAACACTTTGCTATCAGTAACCGATCACTGTCTCAGAAGCCGCAACTATGTCAACGTCATCGTTGCTGGAAAGCAGCCAGCATTGCAATATCTCAACATGGATGCTGCCATCAAGCACTGCACCAAAGGCATCGGCATTTGGGAATGGGCAAGCAACGATCAAGACGGCGATCCAGATGTAGTGATGGCTTGTGCTGGGGATATTCCCACCTTAGAAACCTTGGCGGCTGTGGATATTCTGCGCCAGCACTTTCCAGATTTAAAAGTGCGGGTAGTCAACGTAGTCGATTTAATGACACTACAGCCAAAAAGCGAACATCCCCACGGTTTAAGCGAAAAAGACTTTGACACGATTTTTACCACAGATAAACACATTATCTTTGCCTTTCATGGCTATCCCTGGTTGATTCATCGCTTAACCTATCGTCATACTAACCACGATCAGATGCATGTGCGCGGCTACAAGGAAGAGGGAACTACCACCACCCCCTTTGATATGGTTGTTCTTAACGAACTCGATCGCTTCCATTTAGTGATGGACGTAATTGAGCGCGTACCAAAATTGGGATATAGGGCAGCTTATGTCAAGCAGCATTTGCAAGATAAGCTGATCGAACATAAGCAATACATCCAGAAGTACGGCGATGATATGCCGGAAATTCGGGACTGGAAGTGGCCTTATTAATCGGAAGACTTACGCAAACAATAACCGAAATCTTTATTTTCAGGTAGGGGCAATTCATGAATTACCCCTACAATGTGCAGTTTTGCGTAAGTTCTAAATAGGAAATAATATCAATTCAAAATTCAAAATTCAAAATTCAAAATTAAGAAAACCAGACATAACAAAGGTTTGGGAGTATGTATCTGTTGCATTCTTTTTTTAAATTGGTATAAGTAGACCTCTTGCAAAAATCCTTGAATCACCTCTCCCCTTGTGAAGCGACAAGCCTTTCTTTAATGTGAGTTCGACGAGTGCTATTTTGACCTCTCCCCCAGCCCCTCTCCTGGTAGGAGAGGGGAGTAAAAACTTTTCTTTTCTCGTTCTCCTCCCTCTCCTTACCCAGACGCTACGCGTTCGCTTTTTAGGAAAGGGAGGCTGTCCGGGATAGGTCTGTCGAACTCACGTTATATATTAAATTCAAACAGTCGTTTGTTGAATTCGGGCGATCGTTTGTTGAATTCGGGCGGTCGTTGATTGAATTCGGGCGATCGTTGATTGAATTGTTCCTCATCTGGTGATTCAGCTAATTTCACTTTCACCATGCCAATCTGCTCGACTCAGGCAATAAACAAAGCACTCATCGTCACCAAACCGTCGATACTCGATAAATTTGAAGCCAAAGCGTTCATAGAAGCGGTGAGCGCGGGTATTACTGGCTAGCGGATCGATAAGTACAGCTGTCACTTGGGGATCGGCAAAACATCGAGCAAGTGCAAGCCGCATCATTTGTGTTCCATAGCCTTTACCCAAATCAGTTTCTTCCCCAATCCAGATATCAATGGCACGAAGATTCGCCGTCACATCACCCCAGTAATGGCTATCCTCATCTGCTGGATCGATAATCTGAATAAATCCGATGGGACGACCATCAATTTCAGCAATCAATTGCTCTCTCCATTCGGGAGTGCATTCAAGTTGTACTTCCCAGCCCCAGTCATCGTTAGGATCGGAGTTAACTACATGAGGTTGCTCATCCCAGTGGCGCAATAAATCCAAATCAGCAAAGCTAGCAGGGCGGAGGTTTATCCTTATCGCAGGTGGTGGGGCATAGTTCATACTGTTTCTCCTATGTTTTCGGCGATTCACGGGATGAGTTGAATCACGACATCGTTGGGGTCTGTGACTTGAAAGAACCTTTCACCCCAAGGTTCACTCTCGATCTCCGTTGTAATTTTCACATCTTACTGATTGAATTCGCGCGTCAAAAATCTCAAAGTAATGAATGGCAGTAAGAAAAGCCTAAAGGCTTGTGTTGTCTTGTTCCCAGCCTGGAGTCTGGGAATGTATCTAAAAAAGGCTCTGCCTCTTGTCAAGCTACTGGAGGCAGAGTCTCCCAGAATGGGTTCCCAGCCTCCAGGCTGGGAATCAGTGATTTAGTAATGGACGTAATTGAGCGCGTACCAAAATTGGGATATAGGGCAGCTTATGTCAAGCAGCATTTGCAAGACAAATTGATCGAACATAAGCAATATATTGATAAGTACGGCGATGATATGCCGGAAATTCGGGACTGGAAGTGGCCGTATTAATAGGAAGACAGGCTTTTTCAGTTGAAGAGAATATACAACTTTGCTAACTCCCTGACTTTGTAGGAAAGGGAGTTTTCGTCTATCATCAGTGAACCAAGTACAGTTCTCAAAACTATAGCAGGTAACAAAGAATAGGCAACAGGCTTAAAAGTCTTTTGCTATCGGGGTTTGACGTTCAGTTTCTCTACTAACCTACCTGGCAACTGCTATAACTACTACTTTCCCCGTGAGGCTTTTTCCCTCTTTCTTCTCTGCTCTATTGTATTTACGTTCTCTTGCTGCTGTTTGCGGTATTCTTTGAATCCATCACTGTTTTCATATTTTTCAATCCATTTGTTACCTTGCATATCCCCCAAATCTCTTGTATGTACCATATAAGTTTTGGGGTTTACACCTAATTTTTCCAAATGTTTTAAAGTCGTATACATCTGATGCATGTTAGGCTTATAGTGACCGCTTTTATCTGCGATCGCTTCTAGTTTGCCATCTATAACCATAATGGCACCAGCACCTTTGATTGGGATGCCAGCTAAAGCACTTGAATGATGATACTCCCCTTCCTTATGGGCATCAGCATAGAACTTTCCATCAGGGCTAAGAACAAAAATCATCCAATCATTTCCATTATTTGGTGCACCAAGAGCTATCATACCTTTTGAGCTAAGGTCATCTCCAAAGGTATCTATCCATTTACCTCCGCTAATCGTGACTCCTCTTGGTCTGCGCTCTGCTTCCGACTCCAGGTATTTGACTCCTGGAATCTCGATTTTTTTTCGATCTAGGTAATCCCAGAAAGACTCTGTAGTGGGAGGTGGTGAAGATTTCCCAGCATACTTTGATTTTGCTTTCCACTCCCAAAAATTTGTTTCGCCATCCTCTAGTTGTTTTTGCTCTTCAAAAGCTGTTCTCATCTGTTTGTCTTTTTCGTCTTGCTCATTCAGCCATTCAATGATTCCAGTCTCTTTCATCCAGTTGTGATAATGTTCTTTTCCTAATTTAAAAGCAGGTCGATGCAGTGCATCCCACGCCTCTAACCAATAATTTTCCTCGTGGTCGAGTCTCATAAAATTTAAACTTTTAGATTTACCTTTTATTTGAGGTAAAGATGAATCTGTTCTTACTATCTTCTTCAGTTTATTCCAGCGTTCCTTCCCGGTTGTCTTTGGTTTAGTTTGCTCTTCTACTTTGCTTTCTGGTATCTCTGGTTTAGTTTGCTCTTCTACTTTGCTTTTTGGTATGTTTATGTTCGTTGACTTCTTGAGATGCTGCGATAGAAACTTTTGCATGAGACCTCGAACCTCATCATCACTCAAGCGAGAGACAACCTTATTAGGGTTTTGCAGCAAATCAGGTATTTTTTTTCGTGCTTCTGTAATATCTCCACGCTCAAGAATATCTTGAGTTTCTTTTAGATGATCTTTTAGAGTTAGTTTAGGAGATTTTTTATCATTATGATATACAGTAAATAAATTAAATTTAATATTGTTTATGAAATTTTCATGATCTTTTCTTAACTGTTCATTTTCTTTTTCTAACTTAATTTTTTCCTTAGTTTCTTCTATAATTTTTATGATTTCTTCATCGCTTAAAGGAGTAATTTTAGTGATTCCATCTTGGATTTTACTTGACAGTAAATCAGTTAATAATTTTCGTGAGAATTGCATTATATCGTCGTACTCAAGTTGAAAATCCTGTTTTGATCTAAAATTATCTGGATTCTCTTCTTTTTCTTTTTTATATTCAGAAAAAAGATAGTCTGCTATTTTATTTAAATTTTTCTCAACCTCTCGATTGATATCGAATAAGGTTGTTTCTGATTCAGAAGAGGTGCTTGGTATTTCATCTTCTGACTTCACCTCTTCCTTCGATTCTTGAGGTCGAAAATCTGAGGCTTGTGAATTTGTATAAATGCTCGATCCAGACTCGGATTCTAACTGTTGCGCCTCTTCCTCTGCTTTGATAGACTTATTCGCTATCCGATCTGTTGTTGGTTTTCTCTTATCACTCAGCCACGGTTGTGAGTCAGTTGAATCTTTATTTTCTTGTGCTATCTGTTCAAACTTTTTAATTATATCTTGAACGCCAAAAAGCTGGATCACATCTCCATCTGTCTGAGTTATCTTACACTGTATCCCATCTACTGTATTCACTACATTACTCGATTCACTTGAAGCTGTTCTCTTATCGCTTACACCAACCTGATGCTTTAGTTTAGAAGCTGTCTGAATGGGAATATCCTTACTCTGCGGTTGATGCATTTGGCTTACGACATCTGTGGCTACCCTATTTGCTTCCTGCTCATACTTATCTCCAGGTTGCCCAATTGTAAGTTGTGGCTGAATTTGTTGTGCTAAACGTGTTTCACGCCTTGTAAATAAATTAGGGATTTCTAACAGGTTAGGCTGACCCTTAGTATTTTCTTTTCTCTGCATCCAGAAGTTATTCATCTTAGCTTGCAATACACCCAAGCGTTCCTGTCCTTCTAGCGTTATCGTGCCATGTTTTGCCTGGATTTCTAATTTTGTAGCCTCCATTTTTTGAATTTGAAAGGCTTGATTATCTATTTGTTCTTGGGTGAGAGGCTTCTTTGATGTCTCTTTACTCTGGATACGAAAGTATTGAGGTGTCAATTTGGATATTTCTTGGGGTCTTGGGTGACTTTGTAAGGTAGCTTTGTGGAGTCTTTGAAATTTCATTTATGATTTTTTTGTCACTCAGATCGAACGTATTGTAACACCAGAAGTGTTTGCATAATTTTTTAACTTTCTACGGATAAGTAATTTTAGCTAACTTAATGCATCGACCGCTACTCATTTTCATGGTTAGCGCTAGGATAGCTATGTATTTTATTAGAGTATAAATATGGCTCAAACTTTTTACGTAAATCCAGTATCAGGTAGCAATACCAACCCAGGTACTCAACAAGCCCCTTTCAAAACTATTACGCAAGCCCTGAAGGTAGCTACTGTTAATACCAAAATTCAACTAGCAGATGGTAATTACAATGCTGCTAGCGGTGAAGTCTTTCCGTTAACGGTTCCATCTGGTGTGACAGTGGTGGGTAATGAAACCAATAAAGGTAATGGCATTTTGATTGAAGGAAGTGGTACCTATCTGAGCCGTACTTTTGCGGGTCAGAATGTCACATTTGTACTGCTGGATAAAGCTGAACTCCGAGGAGTAACTGTAACAAATTTGGCTAGCCGTGGTAGTGGTGTTTGGATTGAATCAACTGCCCCTACTGTTGCTAATAGCACCTTCATCAACAATAAGCGGGAGGGAGTATTTGCTACAGGCGATGCTAACCCAGTAATTCTAGGTAATGTGTTCAGTGAGAATGCAGCTAATGGAATTGCGATCGCTAAAAATTCCAAAGGTCAAATCGAAAATAACACTTACTCTAAAACAGGTTTTGGCATTGCCATTAGTGATACTGCATCACCCATCCTTCGAGATAATAGAATTTATGAAAACCGTTCTGGGATTGTCATCTCTGGTAGCGCTCGTCCCGTATTACGTAATAATGTCTGTGAAAATAACACTGATGATGGGATCACAGTAATTGGAACTGCTCTACCGGATATCGGCAGTAACAATAATCCAGGGGGCAATACTCTACGCAATAACGGTAAATTTGATTTGCAAAATGTTAGTTCCAACAAGCTGATTTCTCTAGGAAATAAAATAGATGCGTCTAAAGTTACCGGAAACATAGAGTTTGCAGATAGTTCAGTTCCAACCCCGACTCCAACGCCAACGCCAACGCCAACACCAACGCCAACGCCAACTCCAACACCAACTCCAACCCCAACGCCAACACCAACGCCAACTCCAACACCTACTCCAACACCTACTCCAACTCCAACACCAACACCAACACCTACTCCAACACCTGCTATTGAATTAACCGATATTGCGAATCATTGGGCAGGTGGGTTTATTCGGGAATTAGTCAAATTGGGGATAGTTAATGGTTTTCCCGATCGCACATTTAAACCCGATGCGACGATGACACGGGCACAATTCGCGGCAATACTGGTAAAAGCTTTCAACCCATCGCCAAACCGTGCAGCGATCAAATTCAAAGATGTACTAGCAGACTTCTGGGCATCCAAGGTAATTCAGCAGGCATATCAGGGTTTATTTCTCTCTGGTTTTCCCGACAATACCTTTAGTCCGAACAAAAATATCCAGCGCGTGCAAGTGATTGTCTCTTTGGTGAATGGATTGGGGTTATCTAGTGATGGTACGGCAACTATCAAAGTTTTCGATGACCAAGCCAAGATTCCTGAATATGCCAAGGATGAAGTAGTAAAAGCTATAGACAAGAAAATTATCGTCAATTACCCAAACCTGAAACAACTCAATCCTACCCGCGATGCTACACGCGGTGAGGTAGCGGCGATAGTGTATCAAGCTTTGGTAGATGCAGGGCGTGTAGCAGCGATCGATTCGTCTTATATAGTGACTGCTTGAGGGGGCAGGGGAGACAAGGGGACAAGGGGGAATTATTGAACAACTCTCTCCCAAGTCTCCCCCCTCTCTTCTTCGTCTACCTTGTCTCTTCTCCATGCCCTCTGCATACCTCTACCTCTGGAGCATCCTTATGCTACCTACCCTTCAGTTTAACAAGCGTGCTATTCAAACTACGGGTGTTGGTGAAAAGTTAAAAGCGAACGCTGGGAAAATCGTTCGCTTAACTCTACTTGCCGAACATAGTGGTTAGTTGCTTGTTACTAGCATACTATAGACTGTGAATTTCAGAGCATTTGATAAAGATTTTGGTGCTAATGCCGATGAATTCGATCTAGTTGCTTCGCCTTCTAATACGCCCCCAGTGGCCCCACTTTCTTGGAAACCTAAATTAAATCAGGCTTTCTTGATTTTGAATTTTGAATTGGTATTATTACCATGTTCCAGTAATAGAATTGAGAGCGAAGGCTTGATAAAGTCTTCAACTATCAAAAGATAGATGCTTTAGTAGCAGATTTTACCTGTAAAAAAACAAAAGTCTGTATTCAAAGTAAGCTTGTAGCATATAAAACGCTTGTAAGATTTTTATGACTTCCCGGATTCGCTTTTTAATGTGCCCTCCTGACCACTACGATGTGGACTATGTGATTAATCCTTGGATGGAAGGGAATATTCACAAGTCATCGCGCGATCGCGCCGTGGAACAGTGGCAGGGACTACATCAAATCCTCAAAGAACACGCCATTGTCGATTTAGTACCACCGGAAAAAGGCTGGCCTGATTTGGTTTTTACCGCCAATGCCGGCTTGGTTCTAGGCGATAATGTTGTCCTCAGTCGCTTTTTGCACAAAGAGCGTCAGGGAGAGGAGCCTTTCTTCAAACAATGGTTTGAGGCAAATGGTTATACAGTCAATGAACTTCCCAAAGATTTGCCCTTTGAGGGAGCAGGAGACGCACTGCTAGATCGGGAAGGACGCTGGTTATGGGCGGGATACGGTTTCCGCTCGGAATTAGATTCTCACCCTTATCTCGCTAAATGGCTGGATATTGAGGTGCTATCCCTACGATTAATAGACGAACGTTTTTATCACTTAGATACCTGTTTTTGTCCTCTAGCAAATGGCTATTTGCTATACTATCCCGGCGCTTTTGATTCTTACTCCAACCGCTTAATTGAAATGCGAGTCGCACCAGAAAAGCGCATCGCAATTGAAGAAGCTGATGCAGTCAACTTCGCTTGTAATGCGGTGAATGTGGATAGCATCGTCATCATGAACAAGACGAGTGATGCTTTGAAAACCCGGCTTCAGGATGCAGGTTTCCAAGTGCTAGAAACACCGCTTACCGAATTTCTCAAAGCTGGTGGGGCGGCTAAATGCTTAACTTTGCGGGTGACTGAACCAGTTAGAGATGAAATTCATGCCACTGTCTCGGTAGAAAGCCGCGTCATTCGCATGGAAGGACATTTGTTAGATGCTGGCTTAATTAACCGCGCTTTGGATTTGATTATAGATGCCGGGGGAAGTTTCAAAGTCCTGAATTTCAACTTGGGAGAACAACGGCAAAGTACTTCAGCCGCCGAGGTGAGAGTATCAGCACCATCCCATGAGGTGATGGAAGAAATCATTTCCCGATTGATTGATTTGGGTGCTGTAGATTTACCCCATGATGAGCGAGATGCCAAACTAGAGCCAGTAATTCAAGATGGCGTTGCGCCTGATGATTTCTACGTCAGTACAATTTATCCCACTGAAGTACGAATTAATGGTCAGTGGGTGAAGGTAGAAAATCAACGGATGGATGGTGCGATCGCCATTACTGAAACTCCCACAGGTTTAGTTGCTCGGTGTAAAATCCTCCGCGATTTAAAAGTTGGCGAACAGGTAATTGTAGATGTTTTAGGTATCCGCACCATCCGCAAAACTGAATCGCGGGAACTCCGCAGCACTCAAGAATTCAGCTTTATGTCGGCGGGAGTTTCCAGCGAACGGCGCGTCGAATTAGTCGTTGAGCAAGTAGCTTGGGAATTGCGTAAAATCCGCGATGCTGGTGGTAAAGTAGTTGTCACGGCTGGGCCTGTGGTAATTCACACTGGTGGCGGCGAACACCTGGCGCAACTGATTCGAGAAGGATATGTACAAGCACTGCTGGGTGGTAATGCGATCGCAGTTCACGACATCGAGCAGAATATCATGGGCACTTCCTTGGGTGTAGATATGAAGCGGGGTGTCGCCGTACATGGAGGACACCGCCATCACCTCAAGGTAATTAATAGTATCCGTCGCTATGGCAGCATTCCCAAAGCTGTGGAGGCAGGAGCAATTAAAAGTGGCGTCATGTATGAGTGCGTCCACAATCATGTACCTTTTGTGCTTGCAGGTTCCATTCGGGATGACGGGCCTTTGCCTGATACCGTAATGGATTTGATTCAAGCACAAGAGCAATATGCCAAACACCTAGAAGGTGCAGAGATGATTTTAATGCTGTCATCGATGCTGCACTCCATTGGCGTGGGTAATATGACTCCGGCTGGTGTGAAAATGGTATGTGTCGATATTAATCCAGCTGTAGTGACTAAGTTAAGCGATCGCGGTTCTGTAGAATCAGTGGGTGTGGTGACAGATGTAGGATTATTCCTCAGTCTGTTGATTCAGCAGTTGGATAAGTTAACAAGTCCTTATGTAAATAAGGTAGGTTAGGAAAACGAACCGCGAAGACGCGAAGGGCGCGAAGAAAGGAAAATGACAAGAGTAGCTTTCAGTGAATTGCAGGTTAATTGGGTCAGTTTTATAGCTGATTTCTTGTTGGTAGGGATGGTTTTTGGCCCGCCTATCGCTCCCTTTTTGGCTGCGTCTGGAGTGTCTTTGCTTCCTGGGATTGCGGACATCATTTATTTCATGGGTAATCATGTTTGTCCGCAACCAGAGATGGGGTTAGATTTAGCACCACCATTTATTATGGCTGTGTGTATGCGCTGCTACGGCACTGTCACGGGTTTGCTAATTACTCGTCTGTTGTATGGGATAACTGGTGGTAAAGGATTTTACTGGTTAAATCAATATGGCTGGAGTGGTGTAGCGATCGCAAGTGTGCTGATGATGGCTTATCCTTTGGAATTGGCAGCACAGATTTTTGGTTTGTGGAGTTTTAATAACTATCTGGTTACGCCTTTTGGGTTAATTACGGGTTTGGCGTGGGGATTGTTTACTATGCCGATTTTGCACGGGTGGCATGGTGCTAAAACTAGCTTGACCAAATTGTAAGTTTTATTGCACAACTTTATAGAGTGGATTAATTTTTGTAAGTTGAAACAATCGCATTGTAATACCAAAAGAATGCGATAAATAGACCATTTGTAGAGACGCGATTCATCGCGTCTTTACCCAAAGATTCAGAACACCCAAAATTGAGGGCGCAAACGGCGTGTTGTATCTTGGGTAGACATATCAGCATACTGTTGTAAGGTACATCTTTAATATATCCATTGCAACCCTAAAGCTATCAGTAAGGTGAAGTTTTTAAATAAAACAAGGTTAAAGAGAAGGTAAGCTCATTTTTGCAGGTCGATGCAACTTAGTTGCAAGCCGATGCAATAAAGGTGCAGGCCAATGCATCTAAGTTCCGAGTCGATGCAACAAAGTTGTTCTTCAATGCAATTAAGGTGCAAGTCGATGCATCTAAGTTCCGAGTCGATGCAATAAAGATGCTCTTCAATGCAACTAAGGTACAAGTCGATGCAATTTTCAATGCAGGGGAGTGGACAAACATTTGCCCACCCAAAAGACTTAAACAGAAATAAAGTGCGTAGGCGTAAGCCTTGTCGTAGACATCGCTTCAGTGTTTTTCAAGCGACTTCCAAAGAAAAAATATTCCTTTGTAGAGGCGCACAGCTAACTGTGCGCCCCTACAGCGTATTGCATCCAAACGAGAATGCTATATCTAAGTGGCTCAATACCGTTTTGGCAAAGGAAATAATTTATCTTTAAACCTTTTACTTTCTCTGCCTTTGTTCGTTCAACAATTAATTAGGTTTGATTTGTTGCCCTGAGAAGTTAAATGTTCCTACAGGCGGGACATTATTTAACAACGGATTGGCATTGAGGTTGAAAAGGCGTAGTGTGATAGTCCCTTGTACTGTTTGAGTTTGGGGATTAAAGCTGGCTTGGTAGTCGGCACGGCCAAAGCCACCGGCTCCTGCACTTCCAGGGAAAGTAAAGGTGATATATCTAGCACTTACCCCTGCTTTGCCATTACACTTCCAAGCGCCTTGTCCGCTACTAAAGGGATTGAAAACGTTAGTAACGCCACCTTGATTGGAATCAGTGACAAAAAAGTTACCGTCTGTGGTCAGTGTAATAACTCCACGAGAAGCAACGCTCTTATCTGCGTTGAAGATTGTTGTCAAATAAGAACCAGTGACGTTAAGGCGACAACGCGCTGTATTTGCTAGAGTTTCGGGTACGGTGAAGTCATTACTCTTAGCAACATTAGGACTAGCAAGTAAGGTACTTGCTAAAACTGAACTAAACAATAAAGTATTGCCAAACCAGATTTTATTCATTGTCAGGTGAGGTAATTACGTAAATTTTTCTATGGCGAGATGAATTATATAGCGATCGCCTCAATCACCGCATCGAACAAAGATCCAAGTTTTGACTAGGATCTTTGTCCTATATAAGTGTTACTTATGGTTATTTGTAGTGTTAAAATTTTGCTGACGGATGACAAGTAATAAAGAGTTTTGCAGGGTTCTCATTTATGCAAGAAAGCGATCGCACAAATAATGTCAAGTGCGATCGCTCAGTTAAAATGCGTTAATTATACTTAATACTTAGCTTATGATGTAACTGACTTTTTGCGGCTAGGACGCTTGTACTCCGATTTTTTCTTCAATCCTACTGCTTGGGCTTGATCGCTATTTAATCCATATTGTCCGCGCACAACTTCTTTCATTGCTAATACCGTATTGTGAAATTCCCATTCTGCTAATCGTGCAGCATCAGCCGCAGCACGGTATAAAGCTTGTTTTTCGGTTTCCGCTTGTTGCTGGGCTAACATAGCTTGATAAGCTTGCTGTAATTTGGTAGCAGAGGCATCACCACGGTTAGTTTCATAGCTAGTGATGGTTTGTAAACCGTGCCATGAAGTCACATCTTCACTAATTAATTGCGGGCGCAAACGGCGTGTTGTATTTTGGGTTGTCATATTACCATACTTTTATCAGTTATGTATTTAATGTACCCATTGCCACTTTAAAGCTATCAGTAAGGTGAAAGATTTAAGTTTGGTAGGGTGCGTTATGGACGGCAGTGCTAACGCACCGTAAATTGATAACAGATGTAGTTCAAATAAAAGAAAACTACTGTAATACAACAAAGATGCAAATCAAAGCATCAAAGTTGCAAGTCGATGCAACAAAGGTGCAAATCAAAATATCAAAGTTGCAAGTCGATGCAACAAAGGTGCAAATCAAAGCATCAAAGTTGCAAGTCGATGCAACAAAGGTGCAAATCAAAGTATCAAAATTGCAAGTCGATGCAACAAAGGTGTAAATCAAAGCATTTTGTATATGTAGTAGCGTGTCAAGACTATTGAAGTGATATTAGTTATTTATCGCCAGATATAAATCTTTAAGAGAATAAGTAATGACTTTGATTCTAACTGTTCTAAGTATAGTTGCTGGCATTAGCCTATATGTTGGTCTTTTACACTTGCTAATTGCCTTTGTGCGATTAAAATCTGCACTAAACTTCTGTTTTGGGTTAAGCTGCTTAGCCATTGCTGGTTCTATTTTGGCTCTTATAGCTGAATATAAAGCCATGAATGTAGACGATTACATAAATGCCAGAAAACTACTAACTTCTGTCGGATATACTTACGGCATAAGTACTGCTTGGTTTGTGTCTCTTTACACAAATTTCAGACCAGTGCGTTTAATTTTAGTAATCAATACCCTGTACTTTCTCTGCCTGTTAATCAACCAAATTTCTCCTACAGGGATTCTCTACTCTCATATCAGCTACCTATCAAGTATTTCTTTGCCTTGGGGCGAATCGATTCCTTACCCACAAGGTACACTCAATCCCCTATTCAGTTTGCAATTATTAGCTTTCCTCTGTAATACTGTTTTCGTTTTTTTTGCCTGTTACTTTCAATATCGGCGCGGTGAGAAGCAAGCAGCACTCACTCTCGGACTAAGTTTGGCAATTTTAATAGCAACTGTTCAACACGATCGCCTAGTAGACTTGGGAAAGATCCAATTTGTATACCTGGCTGAGTTTGGATTTATGTCCTTTGTGATAATAATGAGTCTACGCTTATCCAAAGATTTAATCCAAGCGGTGAAACTACACGAACAATTGCTAGAAAGCGAACGGCTACGAAAAATTGCGGTGGAAGTCGAGCGAAATCGCCTCGCCCGCGACTTACACGATTCAGTCTCGCAGACATTGTTTACTGTAGCGACAATTGCCGAAGCTTTACCTAGAGTTTGGAAACGCAACCCAGAGATAGCCCAACAAGGATTAGAGGAACTCGCCCAACTCACACAAGGGGCATTAGCAGAGATGCGGAATTTACTAATCGAATTGCGTCCCGATGGTTTGGCAGAGAAAGCATTAGGTGAATTAATACAGCAGTTAACCAAGGCAATTTCTGGACGAGCAAGTTTACAGGTAACAACAATTGTAGAAGCCGATTTACCTTTATCTAGTGAAGTAAAGCTTGTCTTCTACCGGATTACTCAAGAAGCACTGAATAATATTATTAAACACGCCCAAGCAACGCTTGTATCAGTCAGCCTTGACGGCGATTCACAAAAGATAGTCTTGCGTATCAGCGATAATGGCTGTGGTTTTGACCCTAGAGAGATACCATCTGGTCATCTAGGGATAGCAATTATGAAAGAACGGGCTGAGTCTATTGGTGCTACTTTCCATTTGTCAAGCTATCCAGGGGAAGGGACTGAGATTGTTCTGAGTTGGTCAAGCGCTGTAAATAAAAGTATTGGGCATAAATAAAGTTAACTACTAAAATTGTCATTTGTCACTTGTCATTTTTCATTGGTAAGGGTTTTAGATATATTGATTTTTGTAATATAGTGATGTTTATTTTCATTGACTCGCTTAAAAAAGACAGATTTTCATACTGACTGGTGGGAAATAAAAAATTAAAGATTAAGAATTTCACGTATAAATACTGAAAATGGAAGAATAATGTAATGTAAATGTATTAAAAATAGCTTTAATATCCCGGATTTATGTATGGAATATATGCAAAAAGATAAATCATTAAAACCGATTCGGGTGATTACTGTTGACGATCATGAAATCCTGCGGGGAGGTATTAAATTTATCTTGCTGGCGTTTGATGACATTGAATTAGTGGGTGAAGCGCGTAATGCAGATGAAGCAGTACATTTGTGCGAACAGTTGCAGCCAGATGTGGTGCTGATGGATTTGATGATGTCGGGGATGAATGGGGCACAAGCAACAAGAGCTATCCGCAAAAAATACCCAGAAATTCAAGTTTTAATTTTGACGAGTTTTCTAGAGAATGATTTGGTACAGCAAGCAATGCAAGCCGGAGCCATTGGCTACCTGCTCAAAGGTATCTCAATTGATGAGTTAGCGGATGCCATACGAGCTGCTGCGATGGGTCGCTCTATGTTGGCAGCAGAAGTGATTCAGGCTTTGCTGCAACCAAGCAAAGCATCATCCCAATTTGTTTACGAACTAAGCAAGCGACAGCAAGAAGTCTTAGCACTACTGGCTTTAGGATTAAGTAATGAAGCGATCGCTCAACAGATGAAACTGAGTCCTTCTACTATTAGGCATCATGTCAGCCAGGTACTAAATAAATTAGGAGTAACCAACCGCACTGAAGCTGCAACTACAGCAGTGCGAGTCGGATGTCTTTAATATTAGTGAATCAACTTAGTTACTTTTGAATCTTTTATATTGCAAAGTTTTAAGAAAATTGATTTTAACAAGAGTAGTAGCGATACCTACGGTGAACTACGCCAGCGCTACTACTCTTGTGCAGGTCGATGCAACTTAGTTGCGGGTCAATGCATTTAAATTGCAGGTCGATGCATTTAAATTGCAAGTCGATGCAACTAAATTGCAGGTCGATGCATCTAAGTTGTATCGACTTGCATCTAAGGTGCAGCGTGGTAAAGAAAGGAAAAATTCAAAGTTTCATTAACTCACAGCTTCTACTAGCTGCAACTAGGAGAATGCAAGTCGAATGTGTTTAATCATCCTAAAACTCGTTGGTGCAAAAAGTTGCAGTGTTAGCGATCGCTAATACTGTAAATACTAGCGATCGCCATATTTCTTATTGCTGTAGTCTTACACTGGTTGTACCTACCTCCACCTTCTGCGCTCCTTCAACGATTTGGTAAAGTTTGTGTTCAAATTTCTGCATACACGCTGACCAATCAAATTCGAGTATAGAGGGGCGAGCGTGTCTAGTCATATCTGCTTTCAAACCGGGATTTTCCAGAATCGCAATTACCTTTTGGGCGAAGTCTGTAGGATTGTTCGGTTGGGCGAGGAAACCGTTACGACCAGGAAATACTTGTTCTGAGGTTGAAGGTGCAACAACAGCAACCAAAGGAGTTCCAGAGGCTAATGCTTCATTATTTGTCGTGCAGAAGTTCTCGGTGACGGAGGGGTTGACAAAAACATCTGCTCTAGCAAACCAACCTAGAAGTTCTGTACCGTGAGACTCACCCCATACAGTAACACCCGCTCCAAACTTTTTAGCACGCTCGCGGATCTCTTCATCTAGCGGGCCACTACCAACAATTACCAGATGGACATCAAGAATTTTCGCAGCTATGACTGGAAAGATATCAAGCAATTGGTTGACATTCTTTTCCGGTGTAATGCGTCCAACAAACAACAAAGTTGGTCGGTTATCGTTAGGAATTGGATCGTAACAGATGTTTCGCGGGTGAAATTTTTCGCAATCGATACCTTGATAAGCGACGTATTCAGCGCGTTGGCATTTCAGTTCTTCGTATTTAGTCAGTTGTTCTTTAGAAGAGAAGTAATTGAAGTCATAAGACTCACTAAATTGCTTGACCAAAAGGGGAATGATGGGACGAACCAAATTGAAGAATCGCTCTCCAAAGTAATATTTGATATACGCAACAATATCTGTATGGAAGAGTGATATTATTGGCGTGCCTGTTCGTTTTGCGTATTGAGTGCCGATTGGGCGACCATAACCTTGTAAGAAAAATGAGTATAAACCTCTCATTTGGGCTGCTTCTTCAACCACGATAATATCGGGCTGAAATTTCTCCAGCAACTTGGTATCGCTCCAATGTCGATAGTTTAATGGTTGAGGAAGAGACTTATAGAATAGTAGTGGTTCTGTGGGAAATGCGTAAGCAGAAAAATTGGGGAAAGATTGAATTTCTTCTAAACCTGGCATGGGGCGATCGCCAACATTTTTGGGGTAGCGATCGTTGATTTGCGGATGGATTAAAAAAACCTCATGTCCCTGCTCTAGCAACCAACGAACTCGTTGGTGTACTGCAACGGAAACACCAGTTAAGAAAGGAGCGTACAACCCTGTAAACAGTGCAATGCGAAGTTTTTGCTTAGTCATAATAAAGGGGAATATTTCACAAAATTGCTGGTTTTTAACTTAGGATTTACGCAGCAAATGTTTGATTAACATCCTGATTATTTGGCTCAGAAATTCCCGTCAATACAGTTAGACTAAGGATTTACGCATTGTTAAATAGCTGAAACTTTCGATTTTGAATTGGATGTTTGTCAATCTGGATTTAAACTATAGCCGTAATCACATAGGTTAGGACATAATGACAAGCGTGAATGCTAGGAAAAATAATAGCTTTACCTCCTGCCTTCTGCCTTCTGCCTCCTGCCTCCTGCCTTCTGCCTCCTGCTATATCAAAACATCCAAAAGGCTAAGTCAAAATTCCCCTTAATATATTTGTCTAAACCCTTGCCAAAACTGTCAATACGTTTTGGTAATCAACAAGTAAAAACGTATATTTTTACAAGGGTTATAGCTAATATAGTTCTACTAAATATAAGATAATATAATTTGAAGACTAGGGAATGTTTAGTGTAAGAACTTTCATGCCCTAGTTTATATCTAGCAATTTATTTCAGAGAGAAACCTTACTATTAATCGGCTGATCCAACCATTGATAAGGGCGATATTCAACTAGCCGAACATTCCAGGGCCCTTGAATTCGATAGCTGACACCGCGCCAGGTGACTGTTGATGTCCACAGGGTTGATAGCATTGCTAACCCATAAACCCACTGTGTCAACGGAATCCCAATTAACATTTTAATGATTGTAGCAGCTGATAATTTAGCGATCGCTTGGTCATTAGAGCGAACTACTCGCTGTATCTCTAATTCCAACACCAGCATTATCAAGAGTAATGCGACAGTATAGACTCCATAGCAGCCTAACAATAGAGCCGCAGCTTCCCATTTTGCCTCTAACAACGACTCTAGAACTAACACGAACAGTAGAGTCGGAAACAAAATGCTAGAAACAGCTTCACTTACAAGAGCCAACCAACGGGGATGATACAGTCGAGAAAAAAGGATAAGGCGCTTGAGATAGTCTATTAAGTTGAATAAATCAGTCTCTTCACGATTGACTATTAGCAGCGAAGGCACAAACTTTACCTGAAAACCATGTTTTTTCAGGATGTCGTGCATCATAAAATCTTCGCCTAAAGCTTGTCCCCACTTATCTAGCAGTTCTGTTTGGCGAAGCACTTCTGTTTTCACAGCCAAAGTTCCACCCCAAGGAATCTGGAAGATAAACATTTGCACTACTGTAGAGACATTGCCGACGTACCGCACTAAAGAACCCCAATACCTACCTGTTGGTACGTACCACCGATTGCCGGTTGTTGCGCCTACTTTCGCATCGCCTAGAGGACTGACTAATTCTCTGAGCCAATTGAGATGAACTATAGTATCAGCATCGACTAAAGCAACCACCTTGTAGGAGTCGTCCAACTCTCGGATAGCTTGGATTAAAGAACTGCATTTGAGACTACAAGTGTTGCGTACTATTCTCAAAGGGCTGATTTGAACGTTGGTTGCTTCTTGCTCAGTGATAGTTTCACTAGCAATTTTCCAAGCGGGATCTTCGTGACTATCAACGATTAATTTTAAATCATACTGTGGATAGTTTTGATTTAGGAGCGATCGCAAACATCTAGGCAAAAACGGATCGGCTCCGCGTAGGCAAAGAATCACTGCGGTTTTAGGTAACTGATCGTCTGGTAATAAATTTTTTTTAGACGAGCGCAGATACCATATAAAGACAAGCGTGAAACACACCTGAATAACCAGCCAACCCGTCAAAGACTTAGACAGAAATATTGCCAAATCTTCCATTAAATTTTTAGTCTCCGACAGAATAATGGATTGGGGACTGGGGATTGGGGATTAGGAACTGGGGATTGAGAATTAGGAATTGGGGATTGGGGATTGAAAATCAGAAGTATTTCCTAAACAAGGAGTCCCCAGTCCCCAGTCCCCAGTACCCAGTACCCAGTCCCCAATCACCTTTACGAATCAAGCGAATATTTCATGATGATGTTAACTGTTGTATTTTTGTTGACAACAAAACTCGCATCACGAAACTTTGGTGTACCTGTTTGTATGGACACAGTTGGATTTTTAGAAATTCCAAAACCTTCTTTGGGAATACCGAAAAAGTCTTTATTGAGTTTGCGATCGCCATTTTGATCGTCAACTACAGCGACAGCATAAGTTCCAGGCTTCAAACCGAAGAATTCTTTTTTTACAGAAGTGCCAGTAATTTTAGCGCAGCCACTTTGAGCTTCACTAGTACTACTCATTGGAAATCCTTTTTCATTTGCATAAACTCGAAAGCAAATCTCACCTTTTTTGTGATGTATTCCATTTACTACAATATTAAGTGTTGCAGTTGGCTCTGCGTTCACTGTTTTAGCAAAACTGATGCTTACTAAAGTAGCAAGCAAAACATGAGATAGTTGAGATAGTTTCAGCATAATTTTGTAATCAAGATAAGTGATTTTGAGGCTGATAGAAAGGCGTGTTAGTCAGCTTTGATTTGTGAACTGATTCTTTCAAAGAACGACTTGCTCTTCTTTAATGAATGCTGTTTTCCAACCTTTCCAAAGTACTTGCAGCGCATTTAGCAAATCTTTCAGCAAAAGATATTCTGTCCCTTTTAACTGCTGATATAGACTTATATGACAACATAGCCGCTCATATAAACTCAGGGGACAACACCAGATAGAGAATATATACTCCCAAATCATTCTCCAATGTGGCAATAAAATTTTTCCTTTCTTTGCTGAATCAAACCACACTGCATACCCATAAAAATCGGGGAGCATACTCAAGAATGATTTTTGGTTTGTATTTGTTAACAACAAATAATTGGGGAAAAACATACTCATTGATTGTTGCGGATGACTTCTGATAAAAAATAAGTATTCAGGAATTTCATAAAACCTACCGAGAATACCAAGTCTTAACAAGAGAATTCCATCTGCATTACCATAACCACCCATAGGCGGTATCTTTTTCAAAACACTAGCGCGAATTACCCCGTAACATTGATAACATAAATGCTTGGTCAGCAATTCGTGAAAACGCTCCTGTGCTTTTAGTGCATCGGCCTTGACTTTGATATCGTAATTTTGGATAAAATTCCCCTGTTCATCAATGAAATATGCCTGGGAGTGACACAAGATTATAGTAGGATCTTGGTCAAGTACCTCAACACACTTCTTGATAAAATCTGGAGAATGTAAATCGTCATGAGCTGCCCATTTAAAATACTCACCCGAAGACAGTTTCAAGACGCGATTAAAGTTACCAGCACAACCGATATTTGTATCATTACGGTAGTAATAAATACGTTGGTCTTGCTCGGCATAAGCTCTACAAATTTCTTCCGTTTTATCTGTCGAGGCGTTATCTGAAATAATAAGTTCAAAATCTTCAAAGTTCTGACCCAAAAGTGAATCTATGGCTTCTTTGAGAAATTTTTCACCATTGTATACAGGTAATCCGATGCTCAATCGTGGCTGATTGCGACTCATAGAAAACAAGTATTCGGAAAATCTGTGGATTATTTTCTGCTTAATCGTAGTTAGGTAGATGCAACGTAATAATTCAGAATTCAGAATTCAGGAATCAGAATTCAGGAGTCAGAATTAACTAAGCTGAATTATTTCAAGTAAATCAAGTGTCTTCTAGCTTCTTCATTTTGTAATTAATTATTCGGAATTCTGATTCTTGACTCCTGAATTCTCAAAAATATGTAAACTATTTCATCAAGCTTTGAATATCTGTTTTTTGCAGCCATTCATGTGTTTGCTGCATTCCTAATTCTAGGTCAATTGTTGGTTTGTAATTTAACAGATTTTGGGCTTTAGCAATGGAACAAGCATAGGGACGAGTCATAAAATCTATAGACTCTGGTAAAATATCAACTTTTTTCCGAAACAGTTTTTGTCCTTGAACGCGTAGCTTTAGAAACAATTTGATTTCATCTTTCGATAATAAAAGGGGTGCTTGTAAATCTTCCATTGCTGCTAAACGCATAAAATACTCTTTCCAGGAAGTTTCTTGTCCATCAGTGATATTAAATATTTCACCGTAAATTTCTTTTTCCATCGCTAAAAAGATGCCATCAATCAGGTTATCTATATATACATGATTGATTACTCCTTTAGCATCATTGGCGCAAGCAAATAATTTTTGGCGCATCATCAGAATTGGTCTAACTATCCAGGGAATACTTCCAGGGCCATAAATATCTCCGGCTCGAATAATGATGATGCCAAAATCTGACGGATTATTCAGTTCTAAAAGTGCTGTTTCGGCTTCAATTTTCGTTTGACAGTAGGGATTATTTTCGCCAGAAAGTGGGCCGGATTCTGTAACACCATCAGGATAGTTAAAACCGTAAACCATCACACTAGATAAATGCACAAATGTTTTGACACCAGCTTGTTTAGCAGCTTTAGCCATGTTGACAGTACCGCCAACATTCACATCACGAAAATGCTTAATTGCACCAGCTTCTTCAGCAATTTGCTCTGTATGTAAAACGATATCTACTCCCTGACAAGCCTTTTGAGCAATAGTAGAATCGGTGATATTACCAATAATTACCTCTACACCTAAATTCTGTAATTGTTTGTTCTGTTCTGTAGAACTTTGTAGTCCACGAACCTTCATCCCTTGCGCTATGGCTAACTCGGCTGTACGCAAACCGACAAATTCATTAATCCCGGTAATTAGGAGAGTTTTGTCTTTGAGGTTCATAAAATCGAAATTATTGTTAAATAGGTGAATTTGATTTGTTAGATAAAAGATTTTAAGTAATACCAAATTTAAATATTGGTAAATACTTTTAATCTCAAATCTAACTTTGTATAAGAAGAATTTTGTGGAGATGCTGCACTAATACTTAGCTATCAGTTTATATCGTGGCAAAATAATTAAATTATTTTGCTACCAAGTAGCTAGAAAATCTCTCCCGGATCTGCGGAGCGAAGTTTATTGATAGCAAGCGCTCCTGATGTTATACACATTAAGACGGTTGAAGTTAAGACAATCACTGCATTATTAGTGGTCATAACTATTGGTAATTTAGTTGCTTCTGCTGCAAAACTATATAACAAAACCGAAGTAAGAAATCCTGGAATATAACCTAAGATTGCCAAAATCAAAGCTTGCTGAAATACCACATTTAATAAATAGCTATTGGCATAACCTATAGCTTTTAAAGTAGCATAAGCAACAAACTGTGTAGCAATATTGCTGTAAAGAATTTGATAAACAATAACCACACCAACCACCGCAGCCATTGTCAACATCAAGTTAAGAATAAAACCAATGGGTGTTCTAACAGCCCAATAGTTTTTTTCAAAATCAATGAAGCCTTGGCGGGTAAAAACTTGGACATCATTAGGCAAACTTGCTTGTAAATTTTTTAGTACTGTTTCTGCATTAGTACCAGGTTTGAGTGAAATCAAACCGATATCTATCATATCTGCCGGACGAGTATTGGGATTTATCCTCAAAAAAGTTGAGTCACTAACAAGTAAATTTCCGTCTACCCCAAAGGAAGGGCCTAATGTGAATAACCCGCCTATTCTCACTTTATAGCCAATTAATGAATTAAAGGGAAATATTTCAACTGTTTGTTTAGTATCTCCCGCATTAAATTTTTCAGCTATTGGGCCAAACTCTGGGCGAGAACCCCGATCGAAAAGCACAACATCGGGAATTTTGAGTTTATCTAAATTTTTCTCAACTTCTGGAAGATTCATCACAGGTCTACCTGGATCGAAACCAATAACATATATTGAATATTTTTCACTAGTAGCCGGATTTTTCAGTTTGGCAAATTGCAAATACATGGGGCTAACTGACTCTACGCCATCAAACCCCAGAGATTGGTATAAACGAGTCCGCGAAAAACTTTGATTTGAGGTCAAAGATTTATATTGCGAACTAACTAAAAATAAATCTCCTTTGAGATTCTGATGAACTGCGGTTGCACTAGAATAGAGGGCATCTTGAAAACCAAGTTGCACAAACATTAGCAGCACAATAAAGCCAATCCCGGCTACAGCTACTAGTAAACGAACTTTTTGCTGGGCTAGCTGTAGCCATGCTAAAGGAATTTTGAAAATCATGGATTTATTTATTATTTGTCATTTGTCATTTGTCATTTGTCATTTGTCATTTGTGAATGACCTATGCTTTATGACTAAATATGAATGGCGACATCGACTTGTAAGTTAGTGAAACGAGCGACCTTTTCACTGTCGGCGGGATTATCGATGGAGATTTTCACTTCCACTATTCTGCGGTCTGTATCTGAACCAGGGTTGAGGCTAAAGATGCTTTGTTTGTCAACTTGCCAACCAATTTCTTTTACAGTTCCTTTTATTGTTCCAAGAAATGCAGTGCTGGTAATGGTAGCTTTTTGTCCTACACGTACTTTTTGAACATCGGTTTGATACACCTCTGCAATCACATACATTTGAGATGTCTTACCTATCTCAGCAAATCCTCTAGTGGTACTAATTACTTCTCCGGTTTTGGCGTGAATTTTCAAAATTTTGCCATTTATGGGAGACTTAATGTAACTTAAATCCAAGTCGGCTTTTGCTTGTTGAACAGCAGTTGTGGCACTATTGACTTCGGTTTGTGCAACTTGAACATCTACGCTACGCACCTCACTAATACTGGTGAGTTGCGCTTGCGCTTGTTTGCGTTGTTCTTGGTATGTATCTTGAGTTCGCTTGAGGGTGGCTTGAGCTTCTGTTAGCTGCTGTTGTGTAGTCTTTAGTTGCAAAGCTTTGCTATCTGCTACAGAAGCCGCGATCGCACCTTGTCTATATAATTGCTGATAGCGATTATTCTCGGCTTGAGCGTTGTCTACTTCCGCTTGGATGCGGTCAATTGTCGCCTGTTGTGTCGCAACGTCTCCTTTATATTGTGGCTCTAACCGGGCAATTACAGCCTTTTGAGCATCAACATCTCCAGTTTTACCTCCAGATTTCACCTGCGCTAATTTCGCTTTGGCAACTTGGAGTTGGTCTAAAGCCTGTTGCAAAGCTGTTTTAGAACGGCCATAATTTTCGAGATAGGCCAATAATTGCCCTGCTTTAACCGCATCTCCTTCTTTCACCAACAGTCTGTCTACTCGTACCCCATTATTAGAAGTGGGAGCAGTCAAAGTAGTAACTTCGCCTTCTGGCTCTAAACGTCCCAAGGCTGTCACAGCAACTTTCGCAGGCGTGGCAGCTTTGGGAGGATTTGCTGGCGATGTCACAACTTTGGGTTTATACCAATAGGGTGTCAAACTATAGAAAGCGATTAATCCAGCCGCTAAAGTCAGAGAAGCTGCTAAAATTACTTGCGATCGGCCTACAGGTTTTCTGAATAATCTACTTTCTTTATTTACTGCCATATTTTCATTCCAATTCTGCTTTTTTAGAGAATATCCTGGTTATATTTAGTCGATTAAAATAGACTCATCCGCAAATTCCCAAGAGGGCTTTTCCTCTAGGTTTTCTACCTCGTTCGAGTGGATGGTTCTAAATTGGTTTTATATGAATTGTTGTACGCTTTTACCGCCCAAACTTAGTATTGTGGCGTGAAAATTAATGGCGTGTTACTTCAAAGCTTCCTAAGTTATATCCTAATTTGTCATCTAATCCCGTAACGTAAAATACAATAGCGCTAGTCAGCAAACTTAACTCTCAAGAACAACCAAGCGCTAATAAAAATGAGATCAAAACCTGGATAAACTTGTTATCAAGTATGGACTAAAAGTTGATTATTGTCAATTAATTTAATTTGCATAAATTCTGATTCTCTCACTAAAATATTTCATCACAATCAAATGAGGTGTTGAAAAAATGTACAAATTGCTAATCTATTGTCTAGCAATTGAATACGTACAAATAGTTCTTTATTAAGCAGATTTGATATTACTAACAGATTCTTATTATCGCGGTTGTGTAATATAAGACATTCTTGTTGCTTTTCATTCTACTAATTCAATGTATGAAGTGATACCTTTGGTGAGTTAACAAACATTAAAAGGGTGGTTATAAACCGCATCTACACGAGGCAAAACCTTTTAATTGATGCAATCATGATTATGTTTATCAAGTAACATACTAAAAATTAATATTTGCTTTATAAATAACCACTTTGCTTCTTAAGTTGACTTATATTAAAAAATAACCAGCAATTTTGACTCAATTATGATATTTCTCTGAAAAATAATACTTATAGTTATTAGCTTTATCTATGTATTCATTGACTTTTTACTTACTAGACAACAGATTTGTAGTGTTAACTTAACCAAGAGAATATTTATGTTTAACCCGTAGATAACAAAATTTTTCACATATTTATTTAGTTATAAATTATACTTTTATGCTAAATTTATTCAAAACTTCTATCAGTAAGAGTATATGGTTGTTTATAAAATAAGTTTAAAGGAATCATTTAGTTTCTGTAAAGTATGCTAGTGTTTTTATTAATTCAATGCTTTAAAGTGGTTATACAAACTAGTTATTTAATTAATATTTTTAAATTAAAAATAACTAAAAATAACTGCGTTGTCATTACCTATAGATCGTTTAATTACTTTTTCAACTTGCATAAACTCGGATTAAAGGTGGTGTCTTTTCTGTAACGAAATTGTCAACTTTACTGGGTCATATACCATAAAATATATTATCCCGGACGTTAAAACTAGCTATGACATTGATTGAGATACAGAACGTTTTTATTAATACCAGCTATGTTGCTGTGTTTAGGCTAGATAATCAAACGATTTCGAGTGAAAAAAACGTTTCTGTTTCCTTAGCTACTCCTCAGTTTTCCTCGCTCCAGTAGGATACCATTGCTCAAAATTTCTACTATTACAAATGGATTGAATTTACTGGTCAAGCAGCTATTACACTCCAAGACTATTTTACCAGTTTTAACAACGTCATCGACCGATTGCCACAATATCAAGAGTCTAGCGTTGGATAACATTTTTTCGCGATATCTACGACGGGCTACGCCTACGCAGTGTGCCAAAATCGCCTATAAATCAAGGCTTTGTCAAGGCAGTATGTGTCGTGTGGTGTCGATTTGGAGAAAAGCATTTAGCACAGATAGGATAGCTAGCTGCTTACAAGACGAGAGATTTTCATTATTTAGTAGGCAACAGAAATTACTGTAGCTACACAATCCACAGTACTAACTATGCCCTATGTCTGCTTATTCAATTGATACTGCCTTAGCGGAGTTAGAGAGCCTTATCAATAATTGTGAAAAGGCTGTGATGAGGTCTATAGAGGAAAAAAACATGAAGTCAGATAAATCAGATAAATCAGTGTCAATTAACAGAATTAACAGACAATTACAACACAATCCTATTGCCATCGTTGGGATGGCTTCTCTATTGCCTCAAGCTAGAAACTTGCAGGAATACTGGCAAAATATAGTAAACAAAATTGACTGTATTACTGATGTTCCTTCGACTCACTGGAGCGTCGAAGATTATTACGATCCCAATCCTAGAACTACTGAAGATAAAACCTATTGTAAAAGAGGCGGGTTTCTTCCAGAGGTTGATTTTAATCCGATGGAATTCGGTATACCACCTAGCATTTTGGAAGTCACAGATGTATCGCAACTATTAAGTTTAGTAGTTGCGAAAGAAGCGATGGAAGATGCTGGCTATAGTGAACAACGCGAATTTAACCGCGAGATGGTTGGGGTAATCTTAGGCGTGGCGATGGCCAAGCAATTAGGAATGCCACTTTCGGCGAGATTGGAATATCCGATTTGGGAAAAAGCACTTAAAAGCAGTGGTTTATCTGATGAAGATACGCAAAAAATCGTTGATAAAATCAAAAGTGCTTACGTGAAATGGGATGAGAACGCTTTCCCTGGAATGTTAGCTAACGTAGTCGCCGGACGAATTGCCAATCGCCTAAATTTTGGCGGGATGAATTGCGTAGTTGATGCTGCTTGCGCTAGTTCCTTTGGTGCTTTAAAAATGGCAATCAGCGAGCTAGTTGAGCATCGTTCTGACATGATGCTAACTGGTGGTGTTGATACCGACAACACTATCATGGCTTACATATCGTTCAGCAAAACACCGGCGGTTTCTCCTAGTGAAAATGTCAAACCTTTCGATGCTAAATCCGATGGGATGATGCTGGGTGAAGGTATCGCCATGATGGTTCTCAAACGGTTGGAAGATGCGGAACGGGACAACGATAAAATATATGCCGTAATTAAAGGTATTGGTACTTCCAGCGATGGACGTTATAAGAGCATTTATGCTCCTCGCAAAGAAGGTCAAGTTAAAGCCTTAGAACGCGCTTATGAAGATGCCGGCTTCTCTCCTGCTACTGTTGGGTTAATGGAAGCACACGGTACTGGCACAATGGCTGGAGATCCGACAGAATTCGGATCTTTAAAAGACTTCTTTGATGTGCATGATGACAAAAAGCAGCACATCGCTTTGGGTAGTGTGAAATCACAAATCGGACACACAAAAGCGGCTGCGGGTGCGGCGAGTTTGATTAAAACTGCTTTGGCTTTACATCACAAAGTATTACCGCCGACAATTAACATTACTGAGCCGAACCCCAAACTCAACATTAAAAATTCATCCTTTTATTTGAATACTGAAACCAGACCTTGGATTCGTCCAGAAGGGGAAGCACCAAGACGCGCAGGTGTAAGTTCCTTTGGATTTGGTGGAACCAACTATCACGTTGTCTTGGAAGAATATGAAGCCGACCAAAACGCCGCTTACCGCTTACACAGTGGTGCTAGTGAAGTGCTGTTGTTTGCTCCTACAGTAGAGCAACTGTTGAGCAAATCGGAAGAGATTTTAGGGAAGCTGCGATCGCCATCAGCTAACGCACATTATGCACAATTAGTCAATGATTGCAAATTACAACAAATTCCCCTCTCTGCTCCCCGATTCGGGTTTGTCGCTGAGAATCTCGAAGAAGCTTGCAAGTTACTGCAAACTAGCATTGACTGGCTGAAACTCAAAGGAACAGCAGCATCTTGGGAGCATCCCCAAGGAATTTATTACCGTTCCTCTGGTATGGAGTTGGGCGGAAAAGTTGTCTCTCTATTTTCTGGTCAAGGTTCGCAATACCTGGAGATGGGACGCGAACTGGTGATGAATTTCCCCTTGATGCGCCGTCTTCATGGTTATATGGATAGCCTGTTGCTCAAAGATAATTTGCAGCCACTTTCAGAAATCGTTTTTCCTCATCCTGTGTTTGGAGAGGCAGAAAAGAATGTCCAAATTGCTGCCTTACAACGCACAGAATACGCTCAACCAGCCATCGGGGTGTTGAGTGCAGGGATGTACAGCATACTGCAACAAGCTGGGTTTAAGTCAGATTTTGTGGCGGGACATAGCTTTGGTGAATTAACCGCACTATGGGCTGCGGGGGTTTTGAGTACCGAAGATTACTTGTTTCTGGTGAAAGCTAGGGGTCAAGCAATGGCTGCACCCGAAGATCCAGATCATGATGCAGGTAGTATGTTGGCTGTTAAAGAAGATATCAGCAAAGTCGAAGCAGTGCTGAGACATTTTCCGCAAGTTGCGATCGCTAATCAAAATTCTCCAACTCAATTTGTCTTAGCTGGCCCTACCGCAGAAATAGCGAGAATCAAAGAAGCTTTACACGAGAAAGGATATACAGCTGTATTGTTACCTGTATCAGCAGCTTTCCATACACCGCTAATCGCCTTTGCTCAGAAATCCTTTGCGATCGCTACCAAGTCTGTCAAGTTCCAAACTCCGAAAATCCCTGTTTACAGCAACGTTACCAGTAAGCAGTATCCCAAGGAAGCCCAAGGTATTCAAAAAATCCTGGAAACGCACCTTTCTAATTCAGTGCTGTTCAAGCAGGAAATTGAAAATATCTATGCAGCCGGTGGTACTTGCTTTGTGGAATTTGGGCCGAGAAGAATTCTTAGCAACTTGGTGAAAGAGATTCTTGGCGATCGCCCACATATTACCGTATCTCTGAACCCCAGCACTCAAAAGAATAGCGATCGCTCTTTGCGAGAAGCAGTTGTGCAGTTGCGGGTGATAGGTATGGCTTTGAATAACCTCGATCCTTACCAACTTCCCCAAACCATCCCCCCAATTGAGACGAAGAAGACATTAAATGTCCGTTTAAACGGGATAAACTACAGATCCGAAAAAACGAAAAATGCCTTCGCTCAAGCTTTGCAGGATGGGCATCAAGTCACATTACCCACCCCTGAAAATTCTGATGCGGTTCCTTTATTTAGCAGCCCAGGTGTAACTCCACCTCTGGCTGTAATTGAGACTAACGGACATAAAAAATCCGCCCCAGCCATGAACGGTGTGACATCTAATATCATCACCCAGCCAGAGCAACAGATGAATCCTGTTACCCTGTCCCAACCAGCCCAGGAATCTAAGATGCAACCAACACCAGAAAAGCTTACAAATTACGAACAACTTTTAGCAAGTTTAGAATATCTCCTGACACAGTTCCAGGAAAATCAAGCTGAGAATTTACAAGTTCACGGTACTTATCTCAATCATCAAATGGAATACGCTAAAGCGTTTTTCCAACTGATGCAGCAGCAGAATTCCTTGTTGAGTGAAAGTAAATCAACAGCCGAAACTGCCAAAATGAAGCTAGTTGTCATGGAAAGCTTAGAGCGTAGCATGATGCAGTTTCATTCCCAACAAGGTGAAACCCTACGCATCCATGAGCAATATCTTCAAGAGCAACTGGAATATACTAAGAGCTTTTTCCAACTCATCCAGCAAGAGTATTCTCAAATCATTTCTGGTGAGGGAGTAACTCAATTAACAGAGATCAGCAATTTCACTCCGTTCACCACAGAAGCACCAGTACCCGCCACTACCAAGATAGTAGAAAGCCAGCCTTTGCCTGTAACTGAGCCTGTAGCTAAAAATGGCTTAAATGTTACCCAAGAACCTCTCGTGCCTGCTCCACAGGTGGTAGAGCCTGTAGTTGAAACTCCTGTATCCCCCACTGCTAAGAAGGATGAAAATTCTTCTTCTTTGCTCCCTAATCTTTTCTCAACAGAGACAGTAGAGCCTGTAGCGGCATCACCGGTTCCTCCAGTAGTAGAACCTCAAGCTGAAGTTGTAGTCAAAATTAGCTCACCTCCAGTTAACGAAGTTGTTGCATTCACCCCAGAACCAGCACCCACAACTGCTGCACCTGTACCTGGCGCAACCATCGATATTGTTGACTTGGATAAAAACCTCTTAGCCATCACCAGCGATAAGACCGGCTACCCAGTCGAGATGCTGGAAATGGACATGGACATGGAGGCGGATTTAGGAATTGACTCTATCAAACGGGTGGAAATCTTAGGGGCGCTACAAGAGATGTACCCCAATCTACCCAAGCCGAATTTAGAAGAACTGTCAGAAAAACGCACCATCGGTCAAATTGTAGAGTATCTGCAATCCCATGCTTCCAAAAGTGTTTCGGTAGAAATTGCAGTTCACGAAGTACAACAAGCAACTGAGATTGCAGTAGAGGCTGCACCCGTAGTTGAGGTAGTCGCTGCACCGGAACCAAGCGTAGTTGTCGCATTCACCCCGGAACCAGAACCCGCTACAAGTTACTCCAACAAAGAGGAGCTAGTGCTGAAGACGGGTTTCCCGTCGCAGGCGACTGGCGTTGGACTGGCGAACCCGGAGGGTGATGAATTTGCAAACTTAGGTGAAACCCTGTTAGCCATCACCAGCGATAAGACCGGCTATCCAGTGGAGATGCTGGAACTGGAAATGGACATGGAAGCCGACTTAGGGATTGACTCGATTAAACGGGTAGAAATCTTAGGGGCGATGCAAGAAATGTACCCCAACTTACCCAAGCCAAATATCGAAGAACTCGGCGATCTTCGCACCATCGGTCAAATAGTCGATTACCTACAGGAGTTAGCTGGAGGTGAAAAAAAAAAGTCTGAGCCTGAGTTTGTCCAACAGCAGCCACCCCAATTAGAACATGAACTAGAGCATACTATCCAGCGCCATCCGGTCAAACTCAGAAGTCTCGCACAGCCCGATTACTTGGATTTCACGTTACCAGAGGGACACATCGGTTTAATCACTGATGATGGTTCCCTCACCACTTATAAATTAACTGAATCCCTAATCGAGAAAGGCTGGAAAGTAGTAGTTATCAGCTTCCCCCAATCGCTGATCGCCCAGCAAGCGCCTTTACCTACAGGAGTAACCCGCGTCACCTTAGCAAATTTGAGTGAAGAACATCTTCAACAACAATTGCAAGCGATCGCATCTCACTGCGGAACGATTGGGGCTTTCATCCACTTACATCCGATGTTTGTAGGAAATCACACCGGCAGTATTTCTTATAACGAATCAGAAAAGGCGATCGTCAAGCACGTATTTTTGATGGCGAAACACCTCAAACCTTCTCTTAACGAAGCCGCAAAGCATGGACGTAGTTGTTTCTGCACAGTTGCTCACCTGGATGGAGCCTTTGGGTTAGAGTACAAAGTCAACTTCGGTGCGATCGGCGCTGGTTTATTTGGATTAACCAAAACTCTGAGATGGGAATGGCCAAAGGTTTTCACTCGTGCGATCGATTTAAGTCCCAGACTTGATGCTAAACAGTCAGTACAAAACATCATCGCCGAGCTTCACGATCCCAACCTTTATATAAGTGAAGTTGGGTATGGTTCACAGGGACGAGTTACCCTCATCGCCGATTAAAAATCTCTTCTCTCTGCGCTTCTGCGCCTCTGCGTGAGATTTTCCTTTAGTGAGCAACATCTAAGTACGAGTTTCGTAAATTTGGGGACAATTGAGGATTTAAGTTTAAACGCAAAGGGGCGCAGAGTAAAGCGCAGAGGAACGCAAAGTAAGTTTTGAGTCGATTCGCTACGAGCGAGCTGAGGCAAAGAACCGCAAAGGACACAGAGAAAGAGATAAGAAACAACTTGTAACCAGCTTTCGAGAGCATCTCTTAATTACGAATTACGAATTACGAATTACGAATTAATACCAGAGGATTTATGACACAAACAGCCCAGCTTAGTCCATCATCTGTCTTTGTCGTGAGCGGCGGTGCAAAAGGGATTACGGCTGAGTGTACTATCAGATTAGCCCAACAGCAACCCTGCAAATTCATCCTCCTCGGTCGCTCCGAACTATTAGAAACCGAGCCAGATTTCGCTCAAAATTCTGATGAATCCGCATTGAAAAAATGCATCATGGAAAATCTTCTTTCTCAAGGAGAGAAGCCCACACCCATGAATGTGCAAAAAATATATAACAAAATTACCTCCAGCCGCGAAATTAAAAAGACTCTAGCAGCAATTGAAAAAACCGGAGCTAAAGCAGAATATATCAGCGTCGATGTCACAGATACGCCAGCTTTACAAGACAAACTTGCCACTGCTGTACAACATCTTGGGCCAATTACCGGAATCATCCACGGCGCGGGAAACTTAGCTGATAAGTTAATTGAAAAGAAAACAGAAGAGGATTTTGAAAAAGTTTACACCGCTAAAGTTCAGGGTTTAGAAAATCTTCTAGCTTGCGTCAACCCTAGTCAACTTCAGCATTTAGTTTTGTTTTCTTCAGTAACAGGATTTTACGGAAATCCCGGACAATCTGATTATGCGATCGCAAATGAAATTCTGAACAAATCAGCCCATATATTTAAGCAAAGTTATCCCTCGTGTCATGTAGTCGCTATCAACTGGGGCGCTTGGGATAGTGGGATGGTGACAGCAGAATTAAAGAAGATTTTTCAAGAGCGAAAAATCGAGATAATTCCCATTGCAGCCGGGGCACAAATGCTTGTTAAAGAAATGGATAATGCCAACCATACAACTGCACAAGTTGTGATTGGTAGCCCATTAGTTCCAATGGCTACAGAGTTAGATTCAGAACTACGAACTTATCGTATCCGTCGCCAAATGACATTGGAGGCTAATCCATTTTTACACGATCATACCATTGCTGGCTCTCCAGTTTTACCAGCAACTTGTGCAATGACCTGGATTATCAATGCTTCTGAACAATTATATCCCGATTATCGGTTGTTTAATTACCAAGATTTTAAAGTTTTGAAGGGGATTACTTTCAATGAAACATTAGCGAAGGAACATATTTTAGAAATAGAAGAAATTTCTAAGGTTAATCTTGAAAAAATCGAACTTAAAGCCAAAATTTCCAGTAAAAACCCTGAAGGAAGAATCCATTTTCATTTTAGCGCTCAACTCAATCTCCAGCGTGAAATCCCAGATGCACCCATTTATGAATCTCTCAATCTCGAACCAGATAATATTATCACCACTACAGGAAAAGCTTTTTACCAAAATGGTGGGGCTACATTATTTCACGGCCCCGGTTTTCAAGAAGTTAAGAGAGTTTTAAACATTAGTCCTGAAAGAATCACAACAGAATGTCTCTGGCCAGAACTCACTGCAAAGGAACAAGGACAATTCCCCGTCCAATGGGTAAATCCTTACACCACTGACTTGAGTATGCACGCTTTATGGATTTGGACACAACACTTTCATCAAGAAGGTTGTTTACCTGGAAAAGTGGAAAAATTTGAACAGTTTGAAGCGATACCACATAACGAAACATTTTACGTTTCTTGTGAAGTACTATCTAAGACACCAAGTAGTGCGATCGCCAACTTTATCATACACGATCGCCAAGGTAAAATCTATTCACGAATGCTCGGCGCTCATGCCATTATTTGGTCAATGAAAATGCTCAGAAGCTAATAATCCTCCTTTACCACTCAACACCTATAGCAGTCCTAAAATCTCTGTAAAATGCTTTCTTTTCTTCGCGCCCTTCGCGCCTTTGCGGTTCGTTAAAAAAAAGTAATTTTCACAACTCAAATAGGATTGCTATAACTTGCCACTTCAAAGTTTGGGGAACAGCGTAAATCCTGCCTTTTAATTATCTCTTGCTAAATACCCAAACTCGGAGCATATAAATCGTGGAAAAAATAGCCATCATCGCATTATCATGCCTATTCCCCGATGCTAAAAACCCTGAAGAATTCTGGCAAAATATCGTTAATCAAAAAGATTCCACATCCTCTGCAACCGTCGAAGAAATCGGAGTAGATCCGACAATATTTCATAATCCAGTTAAAGGGACACCAGACAAAACCTATTCTCTTAAAGGCGGGTACATCCGCAACTTCCAGTTTAATCCATCTGAATACAATCTACCATCAGAATTTATTGCTGGTTTAGATAACACCTTCAAATGGTCATTGTATGCCGCTAAACAAGCAATTGAACAAAGTGGTTATTGGGATAATCAAACTGTTTTGGCAAAATGTGGCGTAATTTTAGGTAATTTATCATTCCCGACAAAATTATCTAATCAATTATTCTCTCCAATTTACCAGAAAGCTATTAATCCTGCTGTCAGAGAACTTTTGCAGTATGAAGACTTCAATTTAGCTGTACCAAGTGCAACTAAAGCATCTTTATACAATGTGATGATATCTGGTTTACCAGCATCTATCGTAGCTCAAGCTCTATCGCTATCCCAGATTAATTTATGTCTGGATGCTGCTTGTTCGTCATCATTTTATGCGATTAAACTAGCATCTCATTACTTATGGTCACACAAAGCTGATGTGATGTTAGCTGGAGCCATCAGTTGTGCAGATTCTTTATTCGTGCGGATGTTATTTTCCGGTGTTCAAGGGTATGCAGAAAATGGCATTAGCCGCCCCTTAGATAAATCCTCTAGAGGGCTAATCCCCGCCGATGGTGTTGGGATGGTGATGCTGAAGAGATATTCTGATGCCGTTAGAGATGGTGATAATATTCTCGCTACTATCTGCGGTAATGGACTCTCCAATGATGGCAAAGGTAAACATTTACTCAGTCCGAATCCGAAAGGGCAAATCCTAGCTTTTGAACGAGCCTATAATGAGGCAAAAGTTAGCCCAAAAACCATCGATTATCTAGAGTGTCACGCCACCGGCACATTACTAGGAGATACAACCGAATTCAATTCCATCGAAACATTCTTTGGTCAAAATCAAGCTGCGCCTTTGGTAGGTTCTGCTAAGGCAAATACTGGTCACTTGCTAACTGCTGCTGGCATAGTTGGCTTGACTAAGGTGATTTTGAGTATGTCTCATGGAGTAATTCCAGCAACCATGAATGTTTCGGAACCTGTAACATCAGAAAATGGTACAATTTCCGCCGATAAAATTGTTAGAACAGCTACAGCATGGCCTAATAATAATGCATCAATAAAACGGGCAGCTATTAGCGCTTTCGGTTTTGGCGGCACTAATTCTCATCTGATTTTAGAACAAGGAAATACAACAGAATCAGTTGAATCGACTTTGCCTGTTCCACCTACCAAAGTCGCCATTGTCGGCATGGATGCCTTTTTTGGCAACTGCAATGGTTTGGATGCTTTTGAACGCAGTATTTATGATGGCACACAACATTTTACCTCTCTACCACCTCAAAGATGGCATGGTATAGAAAATCAAGAAAGTGTCCTGAAAGAGTACGGTTTAGCAGATGGAAAAGCACCAGTAGGGGCATACATCAAAGATTTTGAAATCGATACTTTATCATGCAAAATCCCACCAAATGAAATCGAGAAGTTAAACCCACAACAATTGTTACTTCTGAAAGTTAGCGATCGCGCCGTCAAAGATGCGAAACTACAGGAGGGTGGCAATGTGGCTGTAATTGTCGCCGCCGAGACAGAATTCTCTGTGCATCAGCTACAGCAAAGATGGAACCTCTCTTGGCAAGTCAAGGATGGCTTACTCAATCAAGGAATTTCTCTACCTGCTGAACAGCTTTCCCAACTGGAAACCATTGTCAAAGATAGCATTCATCAACCAGTAGAAATCGGCGAATATGTCAGTCACATCGCCAACATCATGGCGAGTCGGATTTCAGCTTTATGGAATTTTACTGGCCCTGCATTCACCGTCAGCGCTGGCGAAAATTCTGCCCTCAAAGCGTTGGAAGTTGCCCAAATGCTACTCGCTACGGGAGAAGTAGACGCGGTGGTTGTTGGTGCGGTAGATTTAGCCGGTGGTGTAGAAAATGTCTTATTCCGCAGCCAATTTGCCCCAATTAATACAGGTATCAATACCTTGGGTTATGACCAACAAGCAAATGGCTGGACAGTTGGCGAAGGTGCTGGTGCTGTCGTCCTCAAGCGCTACGAAGCTGCTAAGAAAGATAATGAACGCATCTATGCAGTAATTGATGCCATGAGTTTTGCACAAGGTAATTCTACTTTGAGTGACGCTTTGGTAAAACCTGATGCTTCAGCTATCAGCAATGTCTGCAAACAAGCTTTCCAGATGGCAGAGATTCAACCCACAGAAGTTAACTATGTGGAAGTCTTCGGTAGCGGCGTTCCCCAGGAGGATGAAGCCGAAATCACAGGTTTACTCCAAGCTTATCCAAAAGTGGGCAATGGTCTGCATTGTGCGTTAGGTAGCGTTAAATCTAATATCGGCCACACCTACACAGCATCGGGAATTGCTAGCTTAATTAAAACCGCTCTCTGTCTTTATTACAGATATATTCCCGCCACCCCCAAATGGTCTGGTGTCAAAACACCGCAAGTATGGTCAGGTAGCCCCTTCTATGTGGCGATGGAATCAAGACCTTGGTTTGTCGATAAAGGCGGCACACGCAGAATAGCAGCAATTAATAGCATGGGTATAGATGGCAGCTACGCCCATTTAATCTTATCGGAAGAACCCAGCCAAGAGGAGCGCGACAACAGATATTTGCAACAAATGCCTTTTCATCTGTTCCCTATCGCAGTTAGCGATCGCTCTACTATACCCGATATCTTAAACCATCTTCAAAAATCCATTGAAGCTAGTTCTTCTTTATCAGCTACCGCCAGCGAGACATTTGCTACTTTTCAACAGCATTCTAATCCAAAATACGTCTTATCAATCACAGGACGTAACACCAAAGATTTACTCAAAGAAATTGAATCTGCCCGCAAAGGTGTAAATAATGCCTTTGAAAACGGCACGGATTGGCAAACGCCACTAGGTAGTTATTTCACCGCGAAACCATTGGGTAAAACTGGAGCAGTTGCTTACGTTTATCCTGCCGCAGTCAATTCTTATATTGGGATTGGTCGGACTGTCTTCCGTTTATTTCCGAAAGTCTTCGAGGATTTAAAAAGTAACAATCTCTACAATCGGGCTGCCGATGTTGAAAAGCTGGTTTATCCCAGAAGTTTACCGAAATTGACAACTAGACAACTAGAAACTCTCGAAAAGCAATTGTTAGATGATTCACTGGCAATGTTTGAAAGTGAAATTGCCTTTGCTAGATACATGACAGCAATTTTCCGAGATGATTTTAAAGTCAAGCCGCAATCTGTATTTGGGTATAGCTTGGGTGAAACTAGCATGATGGTTGCCCAAGGGGTTTGGAGTGATTTTGAGGGCGGAAGTAATACCTTAAACTCATCACCTTTATTTGGTGATAAGTTATCTGGGCCGAAAAATGCGGTGCGTGAATATTGGGAATTAACAGATTCACCAAACAACAATTTTTGGAATACTTATGTTCTCATGGCTACTCCATCTCAAGTTAGAGAATGCCTCAAACATGAGAACCACGTCTACTTAACTCAAATCAACACACCAGAAGAAGTATTAATTGCTGGTGAAGATGCCGCCTGTAAGCGAGTGATTGCGACTTTAGGTTGCAATGCCTTCCCTGCTCCCTTCGACCATGTAATACATTGTGAAGCGATGCGATCGCAGTTCGAGGAAATCAAGAAGGTAAACAGCTTACCATCACAAAATCTTCCTGGGATTGTGTTTTATTCTGCCGCAGACTATCAACCGATCGTACTTGAAAGAGATACCATTGCTCACAACATAGCCAAAGGATTGTGCCAAGAACTTGATTTTCCGCAATTAGTTAATCGTGTCTACAGCGATGGGGTCAAAATATTTTTAGAAGCGGGTGCTGGTAATGTCTGTTCGCGATGGATTGATAAAATTCTCGGCAGCAAAGAACATATCACAGTGTCTCTAAATCGTAGAGGCATGGATGACCATGCTTCGATGGTCAAAGCATTAGCAAAATTACTCAGTCATCAGGTGAATGTGGATTTATCACCACTGTATAGCAAAGCCCAAGAAAGCGCTAATTCAAGTAAAGCAACATTGAGAACAGTTACCTTGGGTGGGAAAGCGATCGCTGCTACAATTTTGAGCGAAGAAAATCGTAAACTTGTTGAAAATTTAGTTGAGGATATTAAGTGCGATCGCTTCAAAATACAGCATCCAGATATACCTAATGTCCAACAATCTGAAATCACAGATTTTCTTAACACTTCCAACCATATAACCCAAGAAGAAAGTCATTCCTCTAACATCTTGCCTCTGTCAGAAGAAGTAAAACCGAAAAATATCATTGATAACGTTTTTGAACCGAAAGAACAATTACAATCTTCTGAGTCAAGCGCAATTAGACAGCCAATTTCTCTTTCCTCCTCACCCGTCAGAACTCAAAAAATTAGTAGCATCATCAGCATGTTCGATTTAAATAAGACTCAGTATCAAAAGCTCAATGCTAATAATTCAAAGATAACTAAAGCACACACAGCCTTCTTACAAGCTAGACAAGATTACAGTCAGCAAATGAGCGAAATCATTCAATTGCAACTAGCTTGCGCCCAAAACTTGCTTAACGACGAATCCTAAGAATCCCAAATGTAGACTCCTGTCAATATGATTCGGTTAAGATCCCCCCGCCTACGGCGACCCCCTTAAAAAGGGGGTGAATAAAGAAAATACTCCCCTTTTTAAGGGGGGTTGGGGGGATCTTCAAGTTATAAACAAGCTAACCAAACCGTATTAAAACTTTTTCCAAGAGTTTACATCCTTCAACCTTCAACCTTATCATTCATTATTTGTATAATCCGAGGTATAACTGCCGTGACAACCGTAGATACGGTACTAAGTAAACACGATAATGGTCTTAATTTCTCTACCTGGTCTTATAACAAAAACCAGGTTTGGAAAGGTTCTTTAGAAACTGTATCTTTTGAAAAACAAACTATCAAAGATAAATTGATGGTGTTAAATAAACCCTGCTACATCGTGAAAGTTGCCGGAAAAATCGGTGTCACTAATGAGGGTTATTTATCCCCTGGTGATAATGGCACAACAGCACAAGTAGAACTCTTAACATTTGCAGCCCCAATCCGCATTCAACAATTTGGAGATCCGAATTTTCTCTCCTCTTATGGAGTGAAATATGCCTACGTTACTGGCGCAATGGCTGGCGGAATTGCATCTGAAGAAATGGTCATCGCACTCGGAAAAGAGCAAATTTTGAGTTCCTTTGGTGCAGGTGGTTTAACTCCAGAACGTTTGGAAGCAGCTATCAATCGCATTCAACAAGCTTTACCTCAAGGCCCTTATGCATTTAATTTAATTCACAGTCCTAACGAACCCGCGATTGAACGCCGCGCTGTGGATTTATATCTCAAATATCAAGTGAGAACAGTAGAAGCATCTGCATTTCTCGACTTGACTCCCAACATTGTTTATTACCGTGTTGCTGGATTGGGATTGAATAGCAGCAATCAAATTGAAATCAAAAATAAAATCATTGCGAAAATTTCTCGCCGAGAAGTTGCGACTAAATTTTTGCAACCAGCACCAGCCAGAATCCTCAAAGAACTTCTTCAACAAGGATTAATTACCGAGTTACAAGCAACTCTTGCAGCCAAAGTTCCGATGGCTGATGATATTACCGTCGAGGCTGATTCTGGAGGTCATACAGATAACCGTCCCCTGGTTTGTGTGTTACCTTCTATTATTGCTTTGCGAGATGAAATTCAAGCCCAATATCATTACCAAACACCCATTAGAATCGGCGTTGCAGGGGGAATTGGAACACCACAATCAGCATTAGCAGCTTTCATGATGGGTGCTGCTTATATAATGACCGGTTCCATTAATCAATCATGCGTTGAATCTGGGGCTTGTGAACATACCAAAAAGTTACTAGCTCAAGCAGAAATGGCTGATATGATAATGGCTCCAGCAGCAGATATGTTTGAAATGGGAGTCAAATTGCAAGTTCTCAAACGGGGTACAATGTTCCCCATGCGAGCGCAGAAATTATTTGAACTCTATCGCGCTTATGATTCCATTGAAAGCATCCCCCTTGCAGAAAAAGAGAAATTAGAAAAACAAGTTTTTCGCAAAACTATTGCCGAAGTATGGGAAGGAACTGCGGCTTATTTGTCTCAAAAGAATCCTGAAAAACTTGGGAAAGCAGTTAATAATCCTAAACTAAAAATGGCGTTGATTTTCCGTTGGTATCTAGGATTATCTTCCCGTTGGTCTAGTTCTGGTGAAAAAGGTAGAGAAGTCGATTATCAAATTTGGTGTGGCCCGGCAATGGGCGGTTTCAATGACTGGGTACGCGGTTCCTATTTGTCTGAACCAAATAATCGTGGTGTAGTTGATGTTGCTAATCAAATTATGACTGGTGCAGCCTTTTTGTATCGCGTTCAAAATTTGAAAATTCAAGGGCTGCAAGCTTCCGATTATTACAGTCAATATCACCCTGTTCGTTCTACATCATTGTTGGAGATTTAAAAATGACTATAAAACAGTCTTTCACAGCAGACGATATTCAAATATTTTTGGTATCTAACTTAGCTAAGTTGTTAGGAGTCGCAACTGATGAAATAGATGTCACAGAACATTTAGAAAACTATGGGTTGGATTCAGCCCAAGCAATGATTTTAGTAAGTAACTTAGAAAAGTTACTAGGATTTCAACCATCTCCGTTGCTATTGTGGCATTATCCAAATATTGAAGCTCTTTCACAGCGTTTAGCTGAAGAAGTGCAAGATAGTTCGCCAATTCAAGATACAAAGGTAGTAGCCTCTAATGCCAATACTGCACCCTCTGTTCTAGATTTAAGTGCCGAGGCTGTTCTTGACCCTATCATCCATCCCGGTGCCGCATCGAATGTGCTTGTAGGTGAACCCAAGAATATCTTTTTAACTGGAGGAACCGGCTTTTTAGGAGCTTTTATCATCCGGGAATTGCTACAAGAAACTAATGCGGATATCTATTGCTTAGTGCGTGCTGCTAATGCCGAAGAAGGCAAAAGCAAACTCCAAAATAATTTGCAACAATATGCAATTTGGCAGGAAGAATTTAGCTCCAGAATTATTCCGATTGTTGGCGATTTATCTCTACCATTGTTAGGTGTTGGCTCTGAACAGTTTAAAATTTTAGCTACCAATATTGATACTATCTATCATAGTGGTGCTTTGTTGAATTATGTTTTTCCATACTCAGCCCTGAAAGCAGCCAATGTTTTAGGAACTCAAGAAGTTTTAAGATTGGCTTGTCAAATTAAAGTCAAGCCTGTACATTACGTTTCTAGTGTTGCTGTTTTTGAATCCACTGCTTATGCTGGCAAGGTTGTTAAAGAGCAGGATGAATTCAATCATTGGCAAGGTATTTATCTTGGTTATTCACAAACTAAATGGGTGGCTGAAAAGTTAGTCAAAATTGCTCGTGACCGTGGACTGCCTGTAACTATCCATAGACCACCACTGATTTCTGGTGATAGCAAGACAGGCATTTGCAACACACATGACTTTATTAACTTGATGACCAAAGGCTGTCTACAAATGGGATATTTTCCTGATGTAGATTATATGTTGGATATGTCACCTGTTGACTATGTAAGTAAAGCGATTGTTTATCTATCACGCCAGAAGGAATCCATAGGTAAGGCTTTCAATTTACAACATCCTCAACCTGTTTCTTTGAGAATATTAGTTGAGTGGATACGCTCTTTTGGTTATTCAGTTGAGATGATTCCTTACGAAAAATGGCAATCGGAGTTAATCAATAATGTGTCTTCTGTAGACAACCCTTTGTACACTTTGCGACCATTTTTACTGGAACGTTGGTCTGATGAACAACTGACTATTCCTGATTTGTACTTGCAAGCTAGAAGACCTCATATTAGCTGCCAAGATACTCTCCATGCACTAGCAGGTAGTTCTATTGCTTGTCCTCCAATTAATTCTCAATTGTTTATGACTTATACTGCCTACTTGATTCAAAGCGGCTTCTTGAATCTCGCTTAGGAATTCACAACTTGCGTAAAATGTGTCAAGACTAAATTGTTGCAAAAAAAATTGTAATAGTGTGGCAAGCTGAATTTATTGGGTTGAATAATTCTGGTAATGATTAGATTTTGGTTTTTCTGAGTTTTTTAAACCCAACATTTTAAGCATGTCACGCTAGTAGGTTGGATTGAGAAACGAAACCCAACATTTTCAAGAAGTTGTTGAGTTTCACTTCGTTCAACCTAACCTACAAATCTTCAAAACTTACGCAGTATTGCACTGCCATCTACATTTAATGCACTATTTTAGCCTTGACACGCCACTACAAAATAATTTTCTTTAGTCCATGTTTTTTAAAACTCAGTACTACTGAATAACCAATATTTCAGATGCCAGCAATAATTCATACACTAACAGCGGCAATATAATTGCCCTGTTTTTTTATGCTCAATCATGTAAATTTTTAGTATTCACCTCTTGACATAAGCAATCGAGGATAGAATGGTTAGTGTCTGGCATAAAAGTTTAATTTTACCCGCTTGCTTTTGTGAGTAATCAAAAGTGACAGCTAGCAGTCTTAAATAACCGAGCTTCTTTAATGCCTAGCTTTTTCGATGCATAAGTCCTAAATTTCCGTTTGGACTGCTACATCTATTTAATGAACCACACAAGCATTTGCAAGGGTAATAACTCAAGATATTTCTCGTTGGGTCAGATATTACGCGCACTTAATTGTAGAACGAGAACGACTGTAAATGCAACCCAGCTTCATCAAGTTGAATTCACTAACATTCTTACATGAACACAAAACATCAAGGTCAGAGCAAGAAAACTGCTCTTATTACTGGAGCAGCTGGTGGAATTGGCTACGAATTTGCATGTATTTTTGCTGCTCATGATTACAATTTGGTCTTAGTAGACAGAAATGGGCCAAAGCTAGTAGAAATTGCAGTTAAGTTCCAAGAAAAATTTGGGATTTTTGTCAAACCTCTTGTTAAGGATTTATCTATATCAACTGCTCCTGAAGAAATTTTCACGGAGTTGCAACTCGCCGATATTAATGTTGATGTGCTGGTAAATAATGCCGGATTTGGTATCTATGGATTATTTCACGAAACAGACCTAGCTACTGAACTGGAAATGCTACAGGTAAATTTGGTGTGTCTCACCCATTTAACTAAGCTATTCGTGAAGCACATGGTCAAGCAAGGTGAAGGTAAGATATTAAACGTCGCCTCGGCTGCTGCATTTCAACCTGGGCCTTTGATGGCAGTTTATTTTGCTACTAAAGCTTATATCTTATCTTTTTCAGAAGCGATCGCTAATGAGTTAGAAGGTACAGGTGTCACTGTGACAGTTCTTTGCCCAGGCTCAACAGAATCTGGCTTTCATGAAAGAACCGGGATGGCTGACTCGAAGTTGCTCAAGGGTAAGAGGATGATGGATGCACAAACTGTAGCCGAAATTGGTTTTCACGGCTTAATGAAAAACAAAACCATTGTTATTCCTGGTTTACTCAATAAAATACTTGCAAAATGCGTCAGATTTGTACCTAGAAAGGTGGTGACAAGAATTGTGCGAAATATGCAGGAAGATAAGTAAGTTGTCATTGGTCATTTGTCATTTGTCATTTGTCATTTGTCATTTGTCATTGGTCATTGGTCATTTGTCTGCAATATCTCTCTTGTTTCATTTAGGAGATGAGCTTAGTTAACATCAATATTGCCAGGACTTTAAGTTCCAGCCAAAATTCTCTACAGCAACAGCAGCAACATAATTGTTCGCAGGTATTAGTTCAAAAAGACTCCAGTCTTCAGATATTTGTAACTTAGCTGGTTCTGTGGGAGTTAGTGATACTTCAATTTGCTCTAACTGAGATAATCCGTCTCCAGTTGCTTTTAAATAAGCTTCCTTACAAGTCCAGTAACGGAAAAATATCTCTTGCTGTTGGTTGGGAGATAGCGATCGCAACATATCATATTCTCTCGCTAAAAAGAACCGTTTGGCAAGAGCTTCCAAATCAGACATCGGGCGAATATATTCTAGGTCTACACCAATTGGGCGAGTACAATTCACTGCACATAAACCCAATCCTTGGGAATGAGACAAGTTAAACGCCAGTCCACTATCGGCAAATTTATCTGCTAGTACTGGTTTGCCACGCTGTTGATAATTAAACTCCACTTGTAACGGCTGGATACCCAAGTAGCGCCCTAATATAGTTCGGAGAATACCACGACCTGCGATGAAACGCTGTCGATGTTCCTGAAAATAGAACCGTTCACCACGAGATGTTTCGTCACTGGAAAGGGTTGCTGCTAAATTTTGTAGTTGTGTTTCTGGTTGGTCAAGGTCTATGCGCCAGACATGAATCTCATCTGGTAGCAAAGTTAAATTTGTCGGTGCAGGTAGCCAAATATGATTAGAAGCGGTCATTGAGTCAAAAAGTCAAGAGAGTTGTACTTTAATAGTTTGTTTAATGACGACGATTATTACGGTTGGATCTGGTTTGACGCTTTAGCATTACTATATACAACTGCGCCTGTTTTTCCTAGAATCTGCCATAGGTATTGTTAGATATTAAGTCTAGCTGTAAACATAAATACAAGTAGCCGCGATTGCTTTTGCCAGCTAAATATTATAATTTATTACTCTAGATGTACGCTTCTCAACTCCATATTAAATCCCCTGAGACAGCATACTTTAAAACTCTTAACAGAAAATTGCAAATTTTCTTTTGGCTAGAACATTAGCTATTACAGCATTTCTCAAAGTAACTACAACCAATGTCTGCAAGTGTTCTGAAGTAGATATCTCTTCAGTAGGAAATAGTTTTTCTCAGAAAGTGTTAAATCTAAAACAAAAAACCCTTGCTAAAGCTTGTTAATAAACTATTAGAACTACTTTTTTGTAGAACATAGTGAGGATGAATGATTATTAATTTGGAGTACTTTGCCTTTTTTATACTGCTACTGGCAGCGCTGCTATTAGCAATTAGGCAAATGAGCGTTGCTTTGGATGAGTTAGATATTGCGCGTTTTACTCTCTGGACAGGTATTGCTTCTGTTATTGCTGGTTTACCAATGATATTGTGGTAACTTCGGGGTCAATGCCATCCTCTCTATTTTGGGCTTCCAAGCAATACAACTCCATCCGTCGAGTATCCTCGCAACTAAAATATCGTCTCGCCTATTACTTTGTTCGCTTTTCCTCCAACCATTGTAAAACCCGATTCCATGCCCACCAAAGATCGGGGTCTTGTACTTGACGCTGGCACTCTTTACTACTCAAATAGCCAACATGACCGCCATACTGAGTAAGTAACAAATCTATTGCGGGATTGCGATCGCACGCTTGTTCTAATTCCGGTATGATAGCTGGGTCAAAAAGTGGGTCGTCAGCAGCATATAGAATCAAAGTCGGTTTTGAGATTTGCGGCAATATTTGTAAAGCACTACTAGCTTGGTAATATGCTTCCACAGAAGGAAAACCAAGTCGCTTAATTACCAATTCATTATCAAAACCCCAAATGCTATTCGCCCGTTCAATCGCTGCTGGGTCAAGGCTTCCCGGATGGGCATCATAAATCCGCCATGCCAGTTTTTTTAAATTTTGGGCAATCCCTGCTTCCAAATATCTACCGAAGGGCTTTGTAACCAGATAAGATAGCGATCGCTGTGAATCCAAACTCGGACAAATTACCATACCACCGCCAATATCGCTATCTTCTAATCCTAAATCTCCATGCTCCCTAATCACCTCACCAGCCACCTTCACCGCCCAGAGTGCCAATTGCCCTCCTAAAGAATACCCCGTAAACCAAAATTTCCCCGGACATCCCATTGCCTTCGCAGCGGCGGCGATGCGAACAAAATCTTCCCCTTCATACAAACCATCAGAAGTTAAAGTCGGGGACAAAACGGCCGTTTTGCCGTGGGCCCGCCAATCAAATAACACCACAGCATAGCCTTGAGCGTAGGCCTTACGTCCTAGCACTCTCAAAAACCATTCCGTCTCTAACTCTCCGGTAATACCATAAGTACCGATAATCGTGCTATGAGCATTTTCCGGAATGGCAACCAAGCCAAAAATTGGCACACCTTGGCCACCAATAAAGATTTTTTCGTGATAAGACGGTTCTGGGTCTTTAGTAGTACTTTGCCAGTTACGTTTTCCCCACAAAGCGGTGTATACAGTCATCATCACACCGTTTTGTAAAAACCAAGACGGATTGTAGGGGGGAGTATAACACATCATAGACTATAAGATTTCGTGTAATTGAGTCTTGATTTCACAGTCATTTAATCTTAATATTTATGTAAGATTTAGAAGCTTTTTTAGAATTGATTCAAAAATCTTTGTATCTATCAAAGGTTGTTAATTATCCTTAATAAGTAGTAATAATTTTTTAAGAATGCCGAGGATTCTTGTCATAGACGATGACCCAGCGATTTCAGAACTAGTTGCCGTCAACTTGGAAATGGCTGGCTACGATGTTAGTCAAGCTGAAGACGGCATCAAAGGTCAAGCGCTGGCTCTCCAGCTACAGCCAGACTTGATCATGCTCGATTTAATGTTGCCCAGGGTAGATGGGTTTACCGTTTGTCAACGCCTGCGCCGCGACGATCGCACCTCTGAGATTCCCGTGTTAATGTTGACGGCTTTGAGCCAAACTCAGGACAAGGTGGAAGGCTTCAATGCTGGCGCAGATGACTACCTCACCAAACCTTTTGAAGTTGAAGAACTGCTGGCGCGAGTGCGGGCACTTTTGCGGCGTACTGACCGGATTCCTCAAGCCGCAAAGCATAGTGAAATTCTCAACTATGGCTCATTAACCCTCGTTCCCGAAAGATTTGAGGCAATATGGTTCAATGAGACGGTGAAATTGACTCACTTGGAATTTGAGCTACTTCACTGCTTACTGCAACGCCACGGTCAAACAGTTTCTCCCAGCGAAATCCTCAGAGAAGTTTGGGGCTACGATCCTGATGATGACATAGAAACGATTCGAGTGCATATTCGCCACTTGAGAACCAAGCTAGAACCAGACCCTCGCCATCCCCGCTATATCAAAACAGTGTATGGTGCTGGATACTGTCTGGAATTACCCGCTGTACCTCCATCCAATGAAGGGGCTTCAGTAACAGTCGTTGAATGAAATCACCCAAGCAGCAGTGATTGTCCAAATTAATTATGTGTAAGGTAGGGGCGCACAGCTAGCTAGCCGTGCGCCTTTAAAAATTGGGCGTTGCAGAACAGAGGGATGAATTTAGGCAGGCAGGGGAGGCAGGGGGTGCTGGCGTTGCAGAGGGGAGATTTTATAACTTGCGAAATCATCCCGCAATTATGCAACACCAAAAATTGTATCTACCTTACTTAACTCAAGCGGATGAAGTTTTTGGTCATGGGGATGGTGGGGCCCCCTCTGGGGATAAGGGGTAATGGGGAAGAATTACCAATGCCTAATACTCCAAGCGACGGGGGGAACAACCTTATCCACTCACAAGGGGTTAGAGTTTCCCGCTTACTATAAACATTTATAATAATTCTGTGCAGAAATGGTATAAAATTCCCGGAGGACATTGGTGACTTGCATGATCGGTCAGATTCTCGGTGGACGCTACCAAATTCTGGAACAACTTGGCAAAGGGGGATTTGGAATTACTTTCACAGCTATTGATACAGGACGACCAGGCAATCCCCCTTGTGTTGTCAAGCTGTTTAAACCGATGTCTACTGACCCATACAATTTAGAGGTTGGGAAAAGATTGTTTGTCAGGGAAGCAGAGAAGCTGGAAAAGTTAGGCAAGCATGACCAAATACCGCGTCTTCTGGCATACTTTGAAGAAAACCAAGAATTTTATTTAGTGCAGGAATATATTGAAGGTCACGACCTCAGCCGAGAATTAGTATCGGGCGTGCAACTTAGTGAAGCTTATGTAATTAAACTTTTACAGGATATTCTAGAAGTTTTAGATTTTGTTCATCAACAAAATTTAATTCATCGGGATCTGAAAACCTCAAATATTCGCCGCCGTCAGAGTGATGACAAAATTGTTTTAATTGACTTTGGTGCAGTTAAAGAAGTCAGTACCCAGGTAGTTAATCCTCAAGGACAGGTCAGTTTTCCCACTTGCATTGGTAGTCCTGGTTATATGCCTAGCGAACAAAAAAAAGGCGACCCAAAATTAAGCAGCGACATCTATGCAGTAGGGATCGTTGCTATTCAAGCTTTAACGGGGATAAATCCCGATCCTCGGCTTGGTGCAGGACTACCGACAAACCCACAAACAGGGGAAATTGTTTGGCGCGATGCCTACGGCGGTAAAGTACGCACCCAAGTTAGCGATAAACTAGCAAATATCATCGATAAAATGGTGCGCTATGACTACCGCCAGCGTTACCAGTCAGCAAATGAAGTATTGCAGGCTCTTAAGACATTATCACCGAAAGTGCGATCGGGGAAACTTTGGCTGGGTATCGGTCTAGCAGCCGTAATTACTCCGCTAATTTTCTGGATTTTATCTAAAATTATTCATCCCCAGCCTACTCTTGAAACTTACAACGAACCTAAGTTTGGCATCACAATTAAATATCCCTCAAACGATTGGGAATTCATCGAACCACCAAGCGGTAATTTTGACAATGAGGTAGTTCAATTTAAACGTAAAAATAAAAACCAGGTAGATTCTTGTCCTCTAGTAATAACAATTGATGTAAATCCGAAATTGTTATCTCTAGAAGAATCTAAAAAGGAGGCTGTACAAAACATTAAAAATATTAATCTTAATTCCGAAGTAAAAGATGATTATCCATCAACAACGCTATCAAAGCTCAATGCTTATAAATTAACTTATACTCGTCAAGAAGGACAATGTAAGCTCAAGGCTATGGAAATTGGCACAGTCAGAGATGGCAAAATATATTTTATTACTTATACGGCTGAAGAAAAAGAATATAACAAGTATTTAGAACTAGCAGAAAAAATGATTAATTCATTTGAAATTAAGGTTGAAGAAAACTAGTAAATTCAAGACAAAGTTATGGCAACAGTTTCAATCAAAGATGAATACATAGAAGTTTTAGCTAACAGGATTGAAATGCTGCACAAAAATTAGCTCACGAATTACCGGATATAGCCATTTATCATTAGAGCAATGAATACATTTATTCAGCCAATAAATTTACAGATATCATCTCATTCCTTAAATCAAGGTGAACAGGCTATTCGTCAAGAATTAGCCCTACAGTTATATGCACAGAATATTTTTACTTTTGCTCAAGCGCGTCACTTAGCTAACCTATCTGTCTGGGAATTTCAGCAGATTTTAGGGCAACATAAAATTCAACGTCATTATAATGAAGCAGATTTAGCCCAGGATATTGAAACAATTAATGCAGGTTTTTAGCAATTGTGACAGTTGTTTGTAATGCTACACCTTTGATAAATTTTGCAGCCATTAATTGTCTTGATATCTTAAAAGCTGCATTTGGTCAAATTGTGATTCCTCAAGCTGTCTGTTAGAACTGCTATAAAATTTTAATTATTACTTTGACAACCAAAAAATATTGTTTATGGACTGGCGACAATACATCCATTCTGACCCAAAAATATTATTAGGTAAACCAACGATAAAAGGTACGCGGTTATCTGTGGAATTTATACTTGGTTTATTTGCTAATGGCTGGACGGTAGAGCAAATTTTAGATAATTATCCAACTTTAACACCACAAGCTGTACAAGCTGTGTTTGTGTTTGTTGCTGAGTGTATGCGAGATGAATCTTTGTATATGCTACCGTTTTTATCTGAGTCAGCATGATGCAATTTTTAGCAAATGAAAATTTCCCGATGATGAGTGTACTCAGGCTGCGGGATGCTGGTTATGATGTAGCTTATGGTAGCGAAGATGCTCCGGGTGCTGAAGATTGGCTAGTTTTGGAACGGGCTGTACGTCAAGAAAGAATTATTTTGACTTTTGATCGCGATTATGGTGAATTAATTTATAGGCTGCGGATGCCAGCGCCAAAGGGTGTGGTTTATTTTCGCTATTTTCCTGCAATACCGGAAGAACCTGCACAAGATTTATTACGTTTGTTGAATATTGAAGGATTGGTTTTAGAAGGATATTTTACAGTTTTTGAGCGTACACAATTACGTCAGCGTCCGTTACCTTAAGAGGTTGTTTGAAAAGTGTTTCGCTGTGATTTTGCACACGTTTAGTGAGTGAAGATAGGGAATTAAAGCCTGAAATCAAGCAGCTACTTGATTCGTTACAGCGTATTCGCAGCGAGGAACGTGGTATTCCTGCCCAGGAAGTAGCGAAAAAACTGGGATTAAACTGGTAATGAATTATTAAGTCGAGTTTAAAGCCGAAGCAATTGCTGGTTTAGAAGTACTAACTTCAACAATTCAATAGCGTTTATTACGTAAAATTCGCTACTTATCTGAAAATTTTGATAACCTGACTCTTCAAACTTTGAGTGCTGATTTGAGTGGTATGTTCAAATTGAGAGTAGGAAACTATCGGGTGATTTATTCCTTCGATATTGAAGCTTTATTAATTACGATTCACAAAATTGGACATCGCCGAGATATTTATAATTAATCGCCTGTTATTAAGGGAATAGCAGAAAATAGCTACTCAGACAGCCGCCAAATTTTGATAGTCGCGTCCCAGCTACCACTAGCTAAAGTTTTGCCATCTGGGCTAAAGGCTACTGAATTAACCGGAGCAGAATGACTTTTAAGGGTACTAATTTCTTGCCCAGTGCTGAGGTTCCAGATTTTGATAGTCGCATCCAAACCACCACTAGCTAAGGTTCTGCCATCTGGGCTAAAGGCGACTGACTTACCCCCATAAGAATGACCTTTGAGTGCACGAATTTCTTGTCCAGTGGTGAGGTTCCAGATTTTGATAGTATTGTCGTCACTACCACTAGCTAGAGTTTTGCCATCTGGGCTAATGGCGACTGAATTAACCGCAGTAGAACGACCTTTGAGAGTACGAATTACTTGCCCAGTGGTGAGGTTCCAGATTTTGATAGTTTTGTCCTGACTACCACTAGCTAGAGTTTTGCCATCTGGGCTAAAGGCGACTGAATAAACTGGATCAGAATGACCTTTAAGGGTACTAATTTCTTGCCCAGTGATGAGGTTCCAGATTTTGATACTGTTGTCAGAACTACCACTAGCTAAAGTTCTGCCATCTGGGCTAAAGGCGACTGAATAAACTGGATCAGAATGACCTTTGAGGGTACTAATTTCTTGCCCAGTGATGAGGTTCCAAATTTTGATAGTATTGTCCTCACTACCACTAGCTAAAGTTTTGCCATCTAGGCTAAAGGCGACTGAATTAACCGAATAATAATGACCTTTGAGAATACGAATTTGTTCCCCAGTGGCGAGGTTCCAGATTTTGATAGTATTGTCGTAACTACCACTAGCTAAAGTTTTGCCATCTGGGCTAATAGCGACTGAATTAACTTGTGCTTTTATGTATGATTCGGGCTCGCCGCCAAAACTGAAACGCCCCCCCAAGTAAGATAAAGGTATCACCTTTGTAGAATGTCCAGTCAACGTCTCCACTAGACTAAATTTAGCAGCTACATTTACAGGTGGTGAAGTAATAGCTGATGGTTTTACAGATGGTGCAAGACTTAAATAAGTTTTCAACGGAATCCCATACACAGTAGTAGCATTTGTATCTGGGCGAGTTCTGACGCGTCCGTGAATTCCTACTAATTTACCTTCCTCATCCAGTATCGGCCCCCCACTCATGCCTGGTAAAGGATTCACTGTATAAATAAAAGCGTAACCATTTTTTGGGTTTTGTTCAAGACTAGAAATTTGACCACTCAGAAAGCTGATATTTGATGAGCCTTGAGGATAACCTGCTACATGAATAGTTGTCCCCGGTGTTACTTGTTCAGAACTTCCTTTTTCTGCAACCTGATAATTTTGGTTGCTAGTAAACTGAAATACTGCCAAATCAACATCTTTTGATAATTGTCGCGCTTGGCTATGTTTAAAGGTGTATTGTTTACCATCTGGTGTGTGGACTGTGTAGCTACCTGGTTCTTTTACTACATGCCAATTGGTGAGAATAGTGTAAGTATTAGTATTGCCTTGACGCTCAATAATTACGCCAGAACCCGTACCTGCTCCATCAATACGGACTGTAATTTTTTGAGCTATGGGACTAACTTCTGTGGGTTTCAACGCCGTGGCGATTTGCACCTGTACAGTAATAATTGCTGTACCAAATAATACTGCCGTCAGTCCACCAGCAAACCTCATAATTTATTCTCCCAATGATTTTGTAATACTTCTTTTTTAAGAGGTACAGCCATACTAGAGCGTGTAATTAATTCTTGTAATGACTTATCCGGTTGGGAACCATCCTGATAAACTTCCGGTGTCTCCCAAAGTGGATCTTTATGTAAACTATTTATACCCACAACCTCACCATATACATTTAATAATGGTGCGCCACTCATCCCTTTACGAACATCATTTGTATACCCAATCTGGTAGCCTTGCTCCAAAGCTTTATCTAGCAATAAAGTGACTTTGCCAGAGGTAAATAAAAACTGATTATTAAAGATTTTTGCTGCTTGGGTAGACAGCTTTTGATTAGTCAAATTAGATATAAATCCACCCACAAAAACCTCATCCCCAATTTGCAAGCTAGATGCATCTTTGATATTAGCAACTGTATAAACTACATCAGGACTACGAAACTGCAATACAGCCAAATCTGCCTCTTGAAATTCCGCAGCCTGCAACACAGAAGCTTGATAGACACGCCCATCTGGTGTTTTAATTTCATAAGGAGGTTTAGCTGCTCTCAGGACGTGAGCATTAGTGATTACTATATAAATTTGTCCTTTTCTTTGCAGTAGACTTCCTGAACCTAGTAACTCTTTTGCAGAGATTTTGACAGTGATTGTCTTTGCTAATTGTTGCAATTGCTCTGGTAAAAGGGGAGTTGATGTCCGAGAAAGTTTGTTAACATCACCAGAAATGTTTTGCTGTTTTGGCAACGCTAAGGAAATACCACCAAGACAAATTAGCAAGCAGACTGTGTACCCCAGTCCGTTTCTTAGCCATTGCCAGTTCATGTTAAACTAAACTCCCCAAGTAACTGCAAACTAGAAGCGAGATTATACAGACTATGTTTTAAGAATATTAAAGCTAAAAGTCTATTAACCACACTCCTTGTCATCGACCAGTTGCTTCACATCAAGATACAAATCACCTTCATACTCACTATAAAAGCGACATTTGCCACTGCCACTTAAACCCACAGTCTCACCTTTAGTACCACGCCGGAAATCAAGTATCTGCTTAAGAACCACTCCCGGATCGCTTCCTGGTTTGAGAGTGACTAGTACATTATCTGCCGTACAAGGTACGCCTCTACGATTGGCAATGCACAAAACTGGATAATTGTTAAAGTTAAATTCACTTTTGATGAAAAGTGGACCATTATCGTAATAGCGTTGGAACCTTTGGGAGACAATCTGACAACGCTCTGAGGCTGGGAATTTTTTAAAGTCGTTAAAAACCCAACGGATGAATGTCTCAGGACCCCGCGAGGTGCGTACCTTAGTAACTGGTGTATTACCTTGCTGTGTGCAGAAGAACTTGTTATTTCCAGCATAGCTGGGCTGGTTGCTTGTGGTAGTAGCAACTGCCAAAGCTAAAGCTGAAATCACGGAAGCCGTTGCTACCCCTGGTAATACGCGAGCAAATAACCTCAGTTGCATATATCTAAGTATTAATCACTAAAAATACTTGACACTAATAGAGCAAGCTACAACGTCAAATGAGCAATTTTCGGAATTATGCTCAAATATATCAGTAAAAATTAGGTTTTTTTGATGAAAAATTATCAAGATAACTTGTTTTTTAACGATCGCCCTCAACCCACAAACTTATCCCTGCAAAAACGATCACTTTTCTCCCATCAAAAAAAGTGCGATATTTTTCAAAATACGCTTGACAAGTATAAATTTATACATTAATATTAAAGTATGGTCGAAGCGATCGCCAAATCCCCCAAAGAAGACAGCGATCGCCCCGATCTAAACCCCAAGATCGATAAAGGCGATCGCCTCATCCCGGAAAGAAGTGTGCGATCGCCTTTATAAAAACCCCAGTATCGGAGTATAAATATCATCATGTCACAATTACCAGAATCTGCCCAGTCCAAGTTAAAACAGTTTTTGTCTGGGGAAAATTTCGATACACCCGCCAGCCATCAACCAACCCAACAACCATTACCCCGGCGAGAACCGATAAAACATACATTGATTGGTTCTGCCAAAGCCGTTACCAGCACCATCCACTATTTACAAGTAATTGGCTACGCCAACGTTGGGGACTGGAGTCTACTAGTATCCACTGATAACCCAGATGAGGTAATGAGCATTCTAATCCGTCAGATTCTCATGCAATAATCTAGATGTAGAGACGTTGCATTGCAACGTCTCTACTAATGATTGAAGACTGCGATATCCTATTTTATTTGCATACCAGTAGGAGCAGGTTGACTGAGTTTTCTCTCAAAGAACGTTTCTACTTATTCCCGCATAACAACCCAAACCGAACTAACCCGCGTTCATAACCGCGACGCATCAACCCCAGCGATAATGCCCCTTGAATGGTAGTCCAACCAGCATTGAGTAAGCCCCAAAGTGCTTGGGGAGTGAAGGCCGAATCAATGACTACATTCCAAAAGGGGGCGACGGCGGTTGACCAATCGGCGGTGCGAATATTGTTTAATGGAAGTTGACGTGCGATCGCTTCATACTCTGGTAAGGAAATTACATAAGGCAAACAATACACCCGATAAATATCCTGCAAATGCTTTTCCTCATCCGCCGTCAGTGGTAACTTATCGGTCGGTCGATGACACCAAGTCACCATAATTAACTGTCCGCCAGGTTTCAATACCCGATAACACTCCTGGAGAAACTTAGTTTTATCCGGCATGTGTTCGCCGCTTTCCAGCGACCAAACCAAATCAAAAGAATTATCAGCAAAGGGCATTTCTTGAGCATTGGCGACTTGAAACTGAGTTTTCAGACTCAAATTCGCTTCCATTGCGCGTTCCGTTGCTCTGGCAGCTTGCACAGGACTCAAAGTAATCCCTGTAGCCTTAGCATTAAACTTTTCTGCCAGGTATAAAGAACTGCCACCAATACCACAACCTACATCAAGGATATTTTCTGCTGCTTGTACCCCCGCCCAATTAAGCAGTTCCTCGATTAAATCAATTTGAGCTTGACGGCGGTCTTTTTTCTGGCTGCCATCGACACCATAGTAGCCGTGGTGCATGTGTTCGCCCCAAATCTGTTCCCACAGACCAGAGGAAGCATCGTAGAACTGCTGAATTTGCTGGTAAAGTGTTGCACTCATGAAAAAAGTAGTATTGAGACGAAGGAGAATTCAAAAAAAAACATACTTGTAGGCTACCATGTGTGTTTTTAATTAAATAAGGGTATTTTTGTTCCAAGAAAAGTAAACCAGGATTTTTCCAAGTAGGATAAATCCTGGTTTACCTTAATAAACAGTTATTGCTCGAATTTATACTAAGTAATCCCAAGTATGGCTACAGATTGAAGTATGTGCCAACCCATATTAAATCTGGCTTTTTGAATTTTGAATTTTGAATTTTGAATTAATTATGACCGTTTCTCGCACAGTTTGCCTGGGATTTTTGACTGTCATCGCTATAGGAACCATCTTGCTAATGATGCCTTTCTCGACTAGCGATGGTACATGGAACGACCCTATTGTGGCGCTGTTCACCTCAACATCTGCGGTTTGTGTTACTGGCTTATCAGTGGTCGATCCTGGTACTTATTTTTCTTTTTGGGGTCAGCTGTTTATGACACTGTTGGTTCAGATTGGCGGTTTAGGCTATATGACAAGTACTACCTTTCTGATTCTGCTAATTGGACGCAAGTTTGACCTGCGACAAAAAGTAGCTATTCAACAAGCTTTAGACCGACCAGGAATGAGCGGGAGTGCCCAAGTCATCCGTTCAATTATTGCCACAACTTTAATTTTTGAAATTACAGGAATATTCTTACTTATACCAGCTTTTATTCCAAAATATGGTTGGGATGAAGGACTTTGGTTAGCAATTTTTCATAGTATCAATGCTTGGAATAATGCTGGTTTTAGTTTATTTAAAGATAACTTAATTGGCTATCAGTCATCCTTTTTAGTAGTCTTCACCATTAGTATGTTGATTATTTTTGGGGGAATTGGCTATCAAGTAATTTTGGAAATGTATCTTTGGTTGCGCGATCGCATCCTCAAAAAAACTCAAACCCAAGTCTTTACCCTAGATTTCAAAGTTGCGATTAGTACAACTCTGATATTATTATTAATAGGGATAATAGCCTTTTTCTGTATAGAAATCAGAAACCCTGAAACATTTGGTTATCTAAACTTTCGCGACCAAATATTAGTAGCTTGGTTTCAATCAGTTACTCCCAGAACTGCTGGTTTTAATACCATCGATATTGGCAAAATGACTACTGCCGGTCTATTTATTACAATTGCGCTGATGTTTATTGGTGCAAGTCCAGGTGGTACAGGAGGAGGCATAAAAACAACAACATTGAGAGTTTTGACCAGTTGTACTAAAGCGATTCTTCAGGGTAAAGAAGAAGTTTTGCTGTACGATCGCAAGATAGCAATAACTTTAATTTTGAAAGCTGTAGGTGTGTTAGTAGGATCGGTAGCAACCGTGATTTTCGCCACGATTTTAATTAGCCTCACAGATCCAACATTAGATTTTATTCAAATTTTGTTTGAAGTAGTATCAGCCTTCGCTACCGTGGGGCTTTCTACAGGCATTACAGGAACTATCTCTACAGTAGCAAAGCTGATCTTAATTCTCACTATGTACGTTGGAAGAGTAGGTGTTTTACTGCTGATGTCTGCCGTACTAGGAGATCCCCGCCCTACCAGAATTCACTATCCTGAAGAAAATTTACTTGTGGGATAGTTAGGGAGAGAGAGTAGGAAGTAGAGGATGAGGGAGTAGGAGAAACAGGGGGAAAATAACTAATGACAAATGACAAATGACTAAACTGATAAAATATACATTGGAAGGCAAAAATAAAATTTTTAATTCAAGCGGTATAACCGTTTTTTGCCCTAAATACAGGGAGCCATCATAAGGATAAAAAGGGTGAATCTGTCATCATTAAGTTTTTTTCGCAGTTTACGCAAAGATAACCAGCAATTTGCTGTAATTGGGTTAGGTCGTTTTGGTCGCTCTGTCTGTTCCACACTGCATAATTTTGGTTATCAAGTGCTGGCAACAGATATTGATGAAAAACAAGTTTCAGAGGCATTAACTGAGGGAATAGTTGGTCATGCTTTGCAACTAGACTCTACAGAACCAGCCGCACTCAAAGAAGCTGGAATTTTTGAATTTGATACTGTAATTGTCGCAATTGGCAACTACGTTCAAGAAAGTATCATAACCACCCTCAATGTGAAAGAGGCTGGCGTGCCTCATGTCGTTGCTAAAGCTTCTAGTGAAGTTCACCGTAAACTGTTGCGGCGAGTAGGAGCAGATCATGTTGTTTTTCCTGAGTATGAAGCGGGTTGTGCCCTAGCGCGTACTCTTACTAAACCAGCAATTCTAGATCGGTTTGACCTCGACCCAGATAACAGTATTGTAGAGTTGATTGTGCCTGATGAATTTCACGGTAAAACAATCACTGAGCTTCAACTTCGTAACCGCTACGGTTTAAATTTGCTAGCAGTAAGCCAGGATGGAAAATTTCAAATTAATCCTGACGCTACCAAGCGTTTAGAGCGTGGTTCAGCAATGGTTGTTATTGGTTGCAATAAAGATATTAATCGTTTGCCGATTTAAAAAAGTTAGGAGTTATGCCGTGTGTAACTTTTACTCAAACCTAACTTCCAGTAGAGAATAGACCTATTGCATGAATCAAAATCACTCTCCCAAGCTTGGGAGAGGGACTCTGAAATTGGCTCCTCTTCTCCCAAAATTGGAAGAAGGGGTTGGGGGATGAGGGCAAATTGCCTTAACTTTGAGTTTTGTATTGTCAGGGACTTGTTGAAGTGGATTGTGGTTCAACTGAGACAGGCACATCGCCAGGGTTCGCGGGCATTTCTGGTTGATTTGGCGTCTGTGGCTCAGGTGTTTGTACTGTAGAATCTGAACTCTGAGAAGGAGTAGCTGTTTGACTGGCTTGAGGTTGCTGTTGCCCAGTTTTCTGAGCAATTTGCTGCATTAGCTGCTCAATTTTCTGGGCTTGTTCAATGTTGCCTTGCTCGCGATATTCATTGTGAGCGCGTTTCAAGGCTCCACTGGCTTTTTTAAACTCGCCCTGATTATATAAAGTTACTCCCAAGTTATAGTAAGCTGAGGCACTTTTCGGATTTAGGCGAATCGCTTGCCGATAAACAGAAATAGCCTCAGGAGCTTGACCATGCATTGCTAGCAAATTTGCCATATTGCTGTAGGCTGCGGCATTTTTAGGATCTAGCTTCAAAGCTTGGCGATAATTGGCGATCGCAGGCTCGATTTGACCTTGTTGTTGCAAGGCGATCGCTAAGTTAAGATAAGCATTCGCATTGCTGCTATCTAGATTAATTGCTTTTTGGTATGCAGCGATCGCTTCCTCTAACTTTCCTTGTTCGTATAGCAACAAACCCAGATTATACAGTGCTGCCACCCTTGTGGAATCTATCACCAAGCTCTGGCGATAAGCGGTAATTGCTGCATCTTTTTCTCCTTGTCGGTGCAACACTAACCCTAAGTTGTAATAAGCTTCGCTAGAATTGAGATTAAGTTTTATCGCCTCTGTAAATTCTTGTAAAGCTACATCCAAGCGATTTTGCTCTATAAATATATTACCCAGATAATTTCGTGCTGCCCCAAGGTTAGGATCTCGCTGCAACGCTTGGCGAAAGGCATATTCTGCACCTTGTAAGTCTTGGCGGTTATAGCGCGTAACTCCTTGCTGAAAAAAGCTAGCTGCTTCCAGATTCTGAGAAATTGCAGTTTCTGCCAGCAGCTTGCTAACTGGAAAATTAGTAATTGTCGGTGCAGCCAAGAGCAAAAATGCAGAACAGCCACCGAGTGTTACCTGACAAAATAAATTTAACCAATGAGAAAATAGGTATTTTTCAGACATTAATAGCAGACCTGTACTTATCTTTAACTCCTCATAAGTCAGAGTACCCACCACGAAAGAAAAAATTCCCAATTTTCAACTTTTATCCCACATTCCGCAGGTGCGATCGCAAATGCTGTATTTTTAGAAATGACCTAAATG